>JBEBHM010000453.1:0-7112 GCA_040080875.1 Pirellula sp. | reverse complement strand
CGGACCGTACGTCCAATCCTCAAACAACACTGCTGGCAATGCCATGGAGAAGAACGGGAGCTTCAAGGCGGACTTGACCTGCGGTTGACACGCTCGATCTTAAAGGGGGGCGATTCAGGGTCTGCCATTGCAACTGATAATCATTCCGCAAGTCTGCTTTATAAAAAGATCGCCGAAAACGAAATGCCGCCCGGCGAAAAAAAAGTGCCTGCCGAACAACTCGCACTCATCACGCGCTGGATCGACCAAGGAGCCAAGGTGGATGCGGCTGAACCAGAATCACTCGCAGTCGGACAAGTCATTCTCGAACAAGATAAACGCCACTGGGCATTCCAACCCATTCTTCGTCACGAAGTTCCAAATCTCCAAGACCGTTCACGCATTCGAACTCCGATCGATGCCTTCGTCCAAGCAAAACTGGAGTCGCGTGGCGGAACATTGAGCGACGATGCAGACAAGCAATCGCAGCTTCGACGTCTCTATCTCGATATGCTCGGACTACCTCCAGACCGCGAATCGCTTGAGGCAGCCTTTACCGCATCCGACGAGAACTGGTACGCGGCGACCGTTGATCGTATCTTGGCATCGCCTCAATACGGTGAACGATGGGCCAGACATTGGTTAGACGTGGTCGGATACGCCGATAGCAATGGGTACACCGACAAGGACATCGAACGCAAATGGGCTTGGCGATACCGTGACTATGTCGTTCGGAGTCTCGACGCGGACAAACCGTGGGACGAAATGATCGTCGAACAACTTGCTGGGGATGAACTGATCGATATTCCGTTGAACGACCTGACCGATCTTGATCGAGATCGGCTGATCGCAACTGGATTCTTGCGAATGGTGCCCGACGGAACAGCGGACTCAAGCGTGGACGTCGCGGCAGCGAGCAATGACGTCATGGCCGAGACCATCAAAGTTGTCTCCTCGTCGTTGTTGGGATTGACCGTTGGATGCGCTCAGTGCCATTCGCACCGATACGATCCGATTTCGGATGGTGACTACTATGCGTTTCGCGCGATTTTTGAACCCGCCTTATCCTGCAAAGAATGGAAACGCCCTGACCAACGGCTTGTCTCACTATGGAGCAAAGAAACGCAAGAGCGGGCCAAGCAAGTGGACGAGGAACTCAAGGAAGTGACTGGTCAACGCGACTCGGAGTTGGACAAAATGGTCCAGGATACGTTCGAGCACGAGTTGGCCAAGCTTCCTAGTGAAATTCAAGAACAAGCCCGCAAAATCCGCCAAACCAAGGCAGCCGATCGTACGTCGGATGACAAAGCGTTGCTCAAGGAATATCCCTTTCTCAACGTGGATCGCGGTTCGGTCTATCTGTATTTACCTGACCGACAGCGCGCATTCAATCAAAAGTGGGACGATGCGATCGGTGCTGTCCGAAAGAAAAAACCAGCTGAGGACTTGGTGCAATGTCTCATGGAACCCAAGGTTGGCTCGGGAGGTCTCCCCAAGACGTTCGTCTTTTATCGTGGCGATCATCAAGCTCCAAGAGAATCCGTCGAGCCCGCCGAGTTGAGTGTCCTGCGCAGCGATTCGCAGTCGCTCTCTTGCAGTGCAAAAGATGGAGCGACGAGCCGTCGCAGGTATTCCTATGCAAATCATTTGACAGATGGAAGACATCCCCTCGTCGCACGAGTATTGGTCAATCGATTCTGGATGCATCATTTCGGGCGCGGCCTCGTTGCGACACCGACCGACTTCGGGATGCTTGGTACCAAACCGTCCCATCCCGAGTTGCTTGACTGGCTTGCCGATGAATTCATGTCCAGCGGCTGGAGCCTGAAACATCTGCACCGATTGATCTTATCATCAAGCGTCTATCGACAATCATCTGCTAGGCGCCCCGAGCTTGAACAGTTCGACTCCGACAATGTCTATCTTGGCAGAATGCCTATCCTGCGACTCGAAGCCGAGGTAGTCCGCGATTCCGTATTGGCAACCAGTGGTCGGCTCTCGAACAAAAGGTTCGGTGCTCCCGCTCCTGTTGCTCCAGACGAAGTCGGACAGATCATCGTAGGTGCCGATACACGCGACTCAGCCGGTCGTCCCACTGGCAAGAAAGTCAATATCGGAGAAGAAGAGTTTCGGCGCAGTGTCTACGTCCAGGTTCGTCGATCGATGCCGCTGGGTGTTTTGGAGCCGTTCGACAATCCGGTCATGGTCCCCAATTGTGGACAAAGGGCTTGCTCGACCGTCGCCCCCCAATCGCTGCTAATGATGAATAGCCAGTTTGCGGCCCAACAAGCCGAAGCGTTCGCAGAACAACTTGTTCGGCACTGTCCCGATGGATCATCCAAGGCGATGGTCGAATTGGCTTGGACAACTGCCTTGGGCCGCATTCCAGACCAACAATCGCTAGACGAGGCAATTGCATTCCTGGGCCCATCACCGACCGATGGCAAAGTGGCCGATGGCAAAGTGGCCGATGGTACGCCGACCGGTGGCAAGGTCAACGTAAGGTTGATCCAGTTTTGCCAAGCATTGCTCTGTTCTAATCCATTTCTCTATCGGGAGTAAGATGCATGTCGCTTCACCATCGTCGACACTTCCTGCTGCAAGGTTCGTTTAGCATCAGCGGCCTCGCGCTCTCATGGTTAATCCAACGTGACCTTGCGCGCGCAGAACCACCGAAACCAAAACTCCAGAAGGATCTGTTCAATCTCAAGGTCAAGCCGACCGTTCATCGCCCCAAGGCGACAGCCATGATCTCGATGTTCATGCAAGGCGGTCCCAGCCACGTCGACTTGTTCGATCCCAAAATTGAGCTATCCAAACGCCATATGCAAACGTACGCAGGTGACATCAAGTACGACAATGCAGCCGAAGCGTCGTCGAAGCTCTTTGGATCCCCGTGGCAATTCAAGCCGCATGGCGAGTGCGGCATGGAGCTTAGTGAACTCTTGCCGAACCTGGGTGGTGTTGCCGATGAAATCTGTTTGATTCGATCGATGCGCACCGGTGTGAACAACCACGGCCAGTCGATCAGTGCTATGAACACTGGCAACATCGCCGGTGGACGACCGGCACTTGGGTCATGGTTCACGTACGCATTAGGAGCGGAATGCGATAACTTGCCAGCCTTCGTGGTTCTCACGGACCCGACCGGATTGCCGGTTTTGGGCGTCGACAATTGGCACAACGGTTGGCTCCCCTCGATCTACCAAGGGACCGTGGCTAGATCCCAGGAACCGCGAATCCTCAATCTTGATCCACCTAAGTCTTTATCAAGCGCAAACCAACGAGAGTTTCTCGATTATCTTCAGTCGATCAATCGCCAGCACCAATCGCGATTTCCGGGCGAGCATGACCTCGAGGCTCGCATCCAAAGTTATGAACTTGCCGCCAAAATGCAGACTGCAGCGAAAGAGGCCTTCGATCTGTCGCAAGAATCTGCTGCTACGCATCGTTTGTATGGGCTCGATGAGCCGAAGACCAAAGAATACGGTTCCCGTTGTCTCGTGGCGCGTCGGTTGGTCGAACGCGGTGTTCGATTCGTGCAAATACATACAGGCAATCAAACGTGGGATCATCACAACGGCATCATGAAATCGCTGCCAACCATTTGCGAAAAGACCGATCGAGGCGCCGCAGCGCTCGTCATGGATCTCAAGCAGCGGGGACTAATCGATTCCACGGTGGTGCAATGGGGAGGCGAAATGGGACGCTTGCCCGTGATCGAAAACGAAAATAACATCGGGCGTGATCACAATACGTATGGATTCTCAATGTGGCTTGCAGGTGGCGGAATCAAAGCGGGGCTGGTATACGGCGAAACAGACGAAATCGGACACAAAGCCGAAACCAACGTGGTCAATCACTTCGACTATCATGCCACCCTGCAGCATCTATTCGGCATTGACCCATCGCGCCTAGAATTCCAGAGACCGACGGGTCCAGGCAAATTGATAGAGTCCGACCAAGCCCGCATCGTGCGAGAAATATTGGCGTAGGGTGATTGGTGGCGTATGAAGCACGAGGGCTTGATGGGGTGTTCACTTGGCGACGTTATGCAACAAACTTCATATTAAACGTTTGAGCGACCGCTTGGTTGGTGACTTTGCCTTGGTGTACATTGAGAGCGTCGCGTAGGGCTGGCGATTTGGCAATACATTTCTCAACACCATTCTCGGCCAATTGGACGGCCCAAGGAAGGGTCACATTGCAAAGCGCAAATGTGCTCGTTCGACCCACGGCACCTGGCATGTTGGTGACGCAATAGTGAACGACGTCGTCTACGATGTACGTTGGGTGTCGGTGCGTGGTGGGACGGCTTGTCTCGACGCATCCACCTTGATCGATCGCGACGTCGATGATGACACTCCCAGGTTTCATCAACTGGAGGTCTTCTTTGCGTACGAGATACGGAGCCTTGGCGCCCGGGATGAGGACCGAGCCGATGACCAAGTCGGCACGTCGCAGTTGTTCTCGAATCGTGTGCCGGTCGCTAAAGAGCGCGTTAACATTCGGAGGCATGACGTCGTCCAGATATCGCAATCGATCCAAGTTGACGTCCAAAATAGCCACATCGGCACGGAAGCCAGCTGCGATGCGTGCTGCGTTTGTACCTACCACACCACCCCCTAGAATCGTGATGTGAGCAGGCGCGACACCTGGAACGCCTCCCAACAGGATCCCGCGTCCCATTTGAGGTCGTTCAAGAAACTTGGCACCCTCCTGGATGCTCATGCGTCCCGCCACTTCGCTCATCGGGGTGAGCAGTGGCAAACGCCCTTGGCTATCGCGCAGGGTCTCGTACGCGAGGCAACTAGCACCCGAAGCGATCATGGCTTCGGTCAACTCGCGATCGGCAGCAAAATGGAAATAGGTAAAGATGGCTTGTCCAGAACGAATGAATGGCCACTCCGATCTCATGGGTTCCTTGACTTTGACGATGAGGTCCGCGCGTTGATAAATTTCTTCTCCGGAACTAGCCAGCTCCGCACCCGCTTGCAAGTAATCGTGGTCCGCGAGGCCTGAACCCAGTCCCGCTCCTGCTTGAATGATGACTTGGTGGCCTCGCGAAACTAGTTCCTCGGCTCCAACAGGCAACATGGCAACTCGGTATTCATCCTCTTTAACCTCTTTTGGGATTCCAACGATCATCGAACTAACGCTCCATTTAGCATGCAGGATTTGTTTGGCGAACAGTGCATGGCGCACAGTGTAACGTCACGTCAATTCCACTGCTAGGATTCGTTTTTCCGATGTTTCGCGTGAAGCGGACAGAAACAGACTTTTTCCATAACTTGATGGCCCATGATCACAGGACTAGATCCTCTGATTGGATATAACGTTGCACTGGAGGCGTACTCGTTCCCCAGGCTCCGCCTGGGAACGCAATGTTGTGGAGGCTCCCGCCTCCTGCGTTCTGGAAAATCATGAACTTCGGAGAGGCGGAGCCTCGCTTGCACCTAGTTACCAGGCAGAGCCTGGTAACTAGGTGGGCCTGTGCCACAAAACTTGCAATCAGAGGATCTAGTTGTCGTTATGAAGACCAAAAAACCTCACTTTCTGGAGATTGCGGCATTCCACTGCTCAACTGCTAGATCTTTTAGTTGTTGAGCGCGAAAACTATAATTGGAATCCATATCAAATACTCGGTCAGGTATGTCTTTCAGCATCCAATGGTATCTCACTTTCCATTGAGTTTTACTTGTTCGCAATTGTGGCTCTGCCTCCGTTGAACTCGGAAGCCATCGTTCGCCAATCCTCACCCATTTAGTTGTAATCCGCTCCTGTAACACATCCTTGCCTTTTTGAACTTCAAATCGGCATACCTCGATTGGCATTCCGCCGACTCGTTCATCAAACGTGACTCGATCAAATACCGGATTAGTGCGGGAATTGGAAAAGCGTTGAACGCATAAACCACTTAACGATTCCTCTTCTACGAGCCGATATTGTCCAATTAGGTTGCTGAGAGCATTTACGTTTTCTAAGGATTGTTGGTTGTAACAGAAATAACCAATCATTGGAACCGCCAATGGTTCAAAATAGCCTTGTCGCCAAACACCCGATTGAGGGTCATCGGCTTTCGAATTCTCGGGAGGCTTCTTTGCCCTTCCTCCCCAGAACTGTTTATACTCTTTTTCATTTCTCTGAAACAAAGTCATTTCACCAGACATCGATAACGGAGAGAAGCCTTCACTCGTCGTTATGCTCTGATCCACTTGGTCGTGTCGATGAACTTTCAACTTCGGGGAATATGAATGCAAAAACCACGATTCCTGGAAATTTGATTTATTTGCGTCTAAATGGTAGATTTTTGTACATTCTCCGAACATTGCACAGACATAGGCGAATGGCTCCCTGGATGAATCAAGGTAAATTTGGGCAGGAGTCTTCTCTTTCGTTTCCTGCCCAATGGTCCATGCTTTTGGCATTACGATCATTACGACAAGCAATAAAGCGTTTGCTCGATTTACTAACATCTCTCTTCACTCCACAATCACTCGGGACATACAAACATCTCTCTTCCCTCCACAGTCACTCGGGACAAGGGAGCCCTAAAAGCCAATCATCTTTGACTTTGAAGTCCACGTTTTTGTCGAATGCGCAAACGCGAGTTCCGTTGGGTCCCAAAATACACTCCGACGCGCAAAAGATTATCCTTTGACAGAGGAAGTCGTCGGGCCAGTAAAGTAGATGTCCAGACTCGGCAGGATACGCTGTTTCCCGAAAATCGTTCCAATCTGCTTCAATAGGAGTAAGGTCTCCCCACCACTGGGTGCACCATCCATCTGGGGTACATCCAGTGCCGACACAGGTCGTATTCATTTGCCCTGGCCATGGTCCGAAAGCATCCGAACATTTGTCCGTATTTGCCGTAGCCCAACATGGTTGCGCCTGACAAGTACCACTTAATTGGAAAAGCAAACAAGAGAGAAACAAGTGTGAAAAAACAACTTTGAAACTACGCACAGCAATTACTCCTTTGGAAAAACCACTTCTTCGACATTACACAATTCGACGTTATCGTCGATAATCGTCGCTTTAACCGTTTTACCGACAAGTACCGTTTCTATCGGTACTTCAAAAACTGCCCTGCGCATACGAGCGCCGGTCTTGGAAACGTCTAACGGTAATAC
>JBEBHM010000452.1:0-7118 GCA_040080875.1 Pirellula sp. | reverse complement strand
CAACATCACAAATCATTCGATTAATTGAGCCTGAGGCGCTAGCCGATCGATCACGAAACTCGGCTAGCGCCTCAGGCTCAACAAGCAAGTATCGACTGGAAGGGAGTTAAGACTCTTGGCACTAGCCCCGTTTTTTTTAAGTATGAGGAAACCGTAACTTGTGGCAGCCGACTGACTTTGCTGTCGATCAAGGTTCGACCGATTGTGCCAAAGGGCACTATCCGTTCCTTGCCGAGAGCGCCTCCCAACGGGCATACGTTTGCAACAAGAGTTGGTCCAATTCGCTCAGTCGATTGTTGTCTTGAACGATGATGGTCTGAGGTTTTTTGAAGTAGTCGGTTTCGGCCATCTTGGCATGAATCTGCCTCGCTTCCGCTTCGAATTTTTCGATCTTCGACGGTATCTCGTCCAACTCCAATTTTTCCTTGAAGCTAAGTTTCTTGGCAACGGCGACCGATTTGTTTTCAGCTTCGGTCTCTCTGGAGAGTGCTGGCTGAGCCCCTCGGCCTGATTGGCTGTTGGGCTGCGGGTTCTTTTCGGATCGCAATCGAGCGGCGGCCGCGTCCGCAGACTTTCGTTGGCGAAGCCAATCGTCATATCCACCGAAATACTCTTTGATACCATCCGGCTCGAACACCACGGTGCTCGTGACGACGTTGTTCAAAAACGCACGGTCGTGACTGACAATGAGAACTGTCCCTTCGTACTCCACGAGTCGCTCTTCGAGCAGCTCCAACGATTCCGTATCGAGATCGTTGGTCGGTTCGTCCATCACTAACAAATTGGCGGTCTTCGCAAAAAGTTTGGCCAACAAAAGTCGATTGCGTTGTCCGCCCGAAAAAAAACGAATGGATGAGCGAGCTTCTTCGGTAGTAAATAGAAAATCCTGCAAATAGCCTATGACATGCTTTGATTTTCCGTTGACCGTAATCATGCTCTTGCCTTGTCCAACATTTTCCTCCGCCGTCTTGTTCAGGTCGAGCACATCGCGAGTTTGATCAAAGTAAGCAATCTCGAGCTTGGTGCCTAGCTTGACCGTGCCAAACATCGGAGGCAATAGACCCAAGAGTCCTTTGAGTAACGTGGACTTGCCGGCTCCGTTTCGACCGATGATCCCCAGCTTGTCGCCTCGCATGACTGCCAAGTCCAATGGCGGTATGATGACCGTGTCGCCGTATCCAAACGCAGCTTTCTGTAGATTGCAAACCAGCATGCCGCTTCGCTCGCCCGAGTCGATCTGCAACCGGACGTTTCCCTCGACCTTGCGTCGCTGAGCGTGAACGTTGCGCATTGCTTCCAACGCTCGAACCCTGCCTTCGTTGCGAGTTCGCCTAGCCTTGATCCCGGTTCGGATCCACACTTCTTCTTCGGCAAGCTTCTTATCGAACAACGCATTTTGCTTTTCTTCGGCAAGCAGCGCCTGCTCCTTGCGTTTAAGAAACGTTGGATAGTCGCACGACCAATCAAAGAGCTTGCCGCGATCGATCTCCAGAATACGATTGGCCAACTTGGTCAAGAACGCACGGTCGTGAGTCACGAACATTAAAGTGGTCGGAAGTGAACTCAAAAAGCCTTCAAGCCAAGTGATCGCGTCAATATCCAAATGGTTGGTCGGTTCGTCGAGAAGCAGAACATCTGGTTTGCCGACGATGGCCTGGGCCAAGAGAACTCGACGCTTCATCCCGGTCGACAGCGTCGAGAAATCTGCAAGACCATCCAATTGCATTTGCTCAAGAACTCTTTCCACCAAGTGTTCTCTTTCCCATTCGTGCTCCCATGCGTGTTCACCCCCCTGAGATGCCACGATCAGTCCCTGCTCCACAATGTCTGCAACTCTGCCCTGAATATCGGAGGGAACATCCTGGGGCAATATTGCGACCCGAGTTCCGTCGCTCAGCTCAATCTTGCCCTCTTCGGGCCGCTCTTGTCCCGAAATCAAACGCATCAAGGTCGTCTTTCCGCTACCATTGCGGCCCAGCAGTCCGATTCGTTCGCCAGGTTCGATGCGGCAAGAAACTGCGGAAAGTAGACTCGGTCCCCTATAACTAATGGTCAAGTCCTGAATTGTGATCTGCGGCATCCAGCAAGTCTCGTCGAGAAAATGGCTGATTGCAGACGGTTTTCGACCGTGGGGGTCTCATGCAACCCCTGCAACCATGTTAGATGCGGAACAGGGTAGCGGTTCCGCCAAGACTCATCAATGCTTCCCGAGCATCTCGTGAGCCGTGCGTGCAAGACAGGGAAGGCACCAGCCGACCCTCCCAACTTCGAATTTCCACGCGCAGAGCGGGAATTGGGTTGTTTCTAACTAGATGTCACCCCGAAATTTAGTCGGGACAAAGCAACAAAGGTGGTTAACCAAACCGCAAAAATGCGGTCAAATCTAGCACGAGTACGATATTTTCGATGCAAGCTAATGAACATAACTATGGTTGACAAGTCGGGTGAGCGGGTTCGCAGAATGTTCGCTGAAATTGCGCCTCGATACGACCTAATGAACCACGTTTTGTCGCTGAACATCGATAAACTTTGGCGAGCAAAGACCATCCGAATACTCAATCTGGTTTCGGGAGCACCCGTTCTCGACACGTGTACCGGTACGGGCGATTTGGCTTTGTCCATTGCTCGGGCCGTGGGGAACACGACGCCTGTCATCGGGAGTGACTTTTGCACTGAGATGCTCGCTATCGCTAGGCAGAAGCAATCTCGATTGCTGCCAAAATACCACTGCCTGGAATTTATCGAAGCCGACACTCAATGCTTGCCTTTTCCGGAAAATCATTTTCAGGCCGTGACCGTCGCGTTTGGCCTGCGCAACGTTTCCGTGACCGAACAGGGGCTTGCGGAGATGACCCGCGTTTGTCGCACAGGCGGGCAAGTCGCAGTTCTTGAATTCTCAAAGCCGAAATTGTTTGGATTGCGTCAGGCTTACAACGCTTATTTCAAACATGTTCTGCCTTGCGTCGGACAACGCCTATCTAAGAACGATCACTCGGCTTACCAATACCTTCCACAGAGTGTTCAAGAATTTCCGTGCGGCGAAGCCCTCGCGGCATTGATGCGTCAAGCCAACCTCCAAGACATTCGCATGTACCCGATGACCTTTGGCGTCGTTACTCTGTACGTGGGTACCAAATAATGCAAACCTCCGAAGAGATGCCGCTGGTGCTGGCGTTAACAGGAGCGAGCGGGGCAATCTACGCAGTCAGGCTCCTGCAGCAATTGTGCGAAGCAGGGATCCAAGTGCATCTGATCATAAGCCCGTCCGGAGCGACCGTGATCCAGCAGGAGCTTGGGCTCAGTCTGGACACTCGTCACGATGGCATGGATGCCTTGTTGTCTTACCATTGTCCGCTTGATTCCAAACGCTGGCCGGTGCGAAACGCGATTCAAATCGATGCGTCAAAACGATTGGTCCGTTTGCATGACCATCAAGATTTTATGGCTCCCATTGCCAGTGGATCGTTCCTAACGCGAGGCATGGTCATTTGTCCTTGTTCTGGTTCCACCATGTCCGGCGTCGTTCATGCGGCTAGCAACAACCTCATCCAGCGGGCAGCCGATGTTCATCTCAAAGAGCATCGCAAGCTCGTTTTGGTTCCTCGGGAAACTCCACTCTCGGTCTTTCAACTCGAAAATATGCATCGAGCTGCTCAAGCTGGTGCCATCGTGATGCCAGCCATGCCTGGTTGGTATCATGGTGTTCAATCTGTCGTTGACCTTGTTGATTTTATGGTCGCACGAATCTTGGATCATCTCGGTGTTAGTCACCACTTGATGCACCGGTGGGGAGAACAACCGCACGTCCTATCCGGTTCGGAGGCAGAGCATGAATAAAGCAGCCACCGCGGATTGCCCAAGAACCACTTGGGGGCAGACGGTAGTTCACTACCTCGAACTAATTCGATTTAGCCACACGATATTTGCGTTGCCTTTTGCACTTCTGGCCACCGTGTGGGCTTTTGTGGTGCCGATCCCATTGACGAATGCCGCCATTCGATCGGTCGCCCTCGAACTGAGTGTTCCCGCGTATGTTGCTGTTCAAGGGAAAGTATTGGCAGGCGTTCTGCTTTGCATGGTTGCGGCTCGCAGTTTTGCGATGGCAATGAACCGATACTTGGATCAAAAGTGGGATCGGGAGAACCCTCGAACCGCAAATCGCCACATACCGGCGGGTATCCTCTCGTCCGTCAACGTTTTGTGGTTCAGCATTCTATGCGCTGTAGCATTTGTGGCTGCGTGCGGATTATTCTGGCCTAATCGTCTTCCGCTACTCCTAAGTATTCCCGTTTTAGTGTTTTTGGCTGGCTATAGTTTAGCCAAACGGTTTACTATCTTGGTGCATTTCTGGTTGGGGGCCGCGTTGATGCTCGCACCGATATGCGCTTGGATTGCGATCCGCGGCGAAATCGTTCAGAGCCACCCAAGCGATCTGTTGCCAGCGATTTGTTTAGGGTGCGTTGTGCTCCTGTGGGTATCGGGCTTCGATATTATCTACGCCTGCCAAGATACGGAATATGATCGGTCGGCAGGCTTATTCAGTATTCCAGCTCGGATAGGAGTCAAAAACGCCCTACGCTTGGCTGCCCTTTGCCACGCGGCCATGTGGTGCATGGCAATGTTGATGAGTTTTTGTTTGCCCGAGTTATCGCTAGGTTGGGTTTTTCGGGGAGTATTGTTGTTGATCGCCGTCCTTTTGGTGATCGAGCACTCAGTCGTTTCCGAAAAATCACTTGCACGCGTTCAGCTTGCCTTTTTTAAACTCAATTCAGTTATCAGCGTCTTGTTCCTAGTCTTCGGCGCCTTGGACGCGCTCTGGCGTTGAGCAACGATGACAAAACTATCCGCTACCCTAGAGCCTTAAGTAAAGTTGGCACATGAATACAGCAGTCATACAAGATCGAATGCGAAGCATCAGGGACAAAGTCGAACAGGGAGGCAGGCTGAGTTTCGACGATGGGCTATTCTTGTATTCGCCCGATGCTCCACTGCACGCCGTTGGCGAACTTGCAAACTTTGTTCGTGAACGGATCAACGGAAACGTCGGCTACTACAACATCAACACGCACCTCAATCCGACAAACGTGTGTGTCTATCGATGTCGGTTTTGCGCATTCCGCTCCGATTTGCGAGATCCCAAAGGCTATGCAATGAACGACGAGCAAATTCTGCAGCGAGGCCGAGAAGCGGTCGAAAACGGCTGCACGGAGATGCACATCGTCGGTGGGCTGCACCACAAACTCGGTTACGATTGGTATCGAGGAATCATCGAAACGCTGCATACCGCTTACCCTCGGTTACACCTCAAGGGATGGACCGCCGTTGAAATCAATTGGTTCGAATTCCTCACCAAGCGAACGAGCAAAGAGATTTTATTGGACTTGAGAGAGGCTGGCCTAGGTAGCATGCCAGGAGGAGGCGCAGAGATTTTCCATCCCGAGGTCCGCGATCAACTTTGCGAACACAAAGCAAACGCGCACAAGTGGCTCGAAATTCATCAAGCCGCGCACGAGATCGGACTGAAGACCAATTGCACGATGCTATACGGCCACGTCGAACAAGCGTACCATCGCATCGATCATTTGATTCGATTGCGCGAGTTACAAGACAAGACCGGAGGATTCCAAACCTTTATTCCGCTCGCATTTCACCCAGAAAATACCAAGCTCTCGCATCTGAAGAAGCCCTCTGCCTTGATGGACTTAAGGACGATGGCTGTATCGCGATTGATGCTTGATAATGTTCCGCACGTCAAAGCCTATTGGATCATGCTTGGGATGGGTACTGCTCAGACCGCATTAGCTTACGGAGCGGACGATATCGATGGAACGGTGCGTCACGAACTGATTTACCACGATGCAGGCGCCACCACACCCGAAATGCTTACCGTCGACCAAATACGGCAATTGATCGTGGAAGCTGGCCGAGAGCCTTTGGAACGAGACACCGTCTACCATCACATTCACCGAAACCCAGACGATTTTTCCGACTGGCGAGTAGGTGAAGAAGTTTCCACGTGCCTCAGCGTATGAATGGTCAGCTCGTTGGCAACCTTGGGGCTTTTGATTTCTTCGACCGTCATGCCTCGGAATCGGCGAGGCTCGATCGTACAACCTCCGGCCACTGTTAGAGATCCTCGATCAATTGGACAACAAAGGCGGTTTGAAAGCCACCGATGGGACTGGCCGAGAGAATGTAGTACTTCTTGGGTTCGAGATACATGGCGACTTGAACGTTGGTGTTGGTGGTAGGCGAGTCTTTAGCAATTTGTTCCGTAACTCCAGCCTTCAATGTGAGTTTTCCATTGATCGGCTCCGAGACCGCCCCAGCTAAGTTTGCCTGGACATGGAGGGTTCGGCGAGTGTTTCCGACAAGGTGCGAGCCGTCGACTTGACATTCACCTTCTCCCTGAATCATGTCACATCGCCCCAGCAATTGCATCTTTATTTTCATATTCGCAAAACCAAGTTCGCCGAGTTTTTGAATCGACTTGCTTAGCGTGGCGTCGGGTTCAATCACATTTCGGCTATCTTCAACAGGATCGTTACTCAACCAAAGCACGCGAAATGCATAGGATCGCAGCTTACTGTTCTCCATACTTCTACGATCTGTAACCTTGTCAATCTCGTTGATGAACTCCGTTACGCGGGTAACTCCGTCCTTAGAACCCTTGACAACGAATATTCCCTCGTCGAATGCGACTTCCACGCCATTCATCTTTGCGAACTGATGGACGATCGCTCCACCGGCCTCCATATTTTTCGCGTGTGTGTGAACGACTTCGGTTGTTTCCGGGCTTCGTTCCTCGATATCGATCGTTTCTAATAGTTTAGCGATCTCTTTAAGAGCATCTTTGGAGGCTCGAACAAAGATTGCGTTCCGTCGTGGGTCTTCCGCAAACTGGCATGGTGGCCCGATTTTTTTTAGCGTCTCAATGGCTAATGATGACTTCGTATTTCGCAGGTGAAACACCGTGACGTCCGCGTCAGTATTTTGCGGACCGACATTGGTAGGAACTGGCTTGGCAGGGACTGGTTTGTCCGCGACTTGCGGGAACGCCAGCTTGCAATCGAGCAGTGAGAATAGGCAGACAATAAAAATCATGCGCATGGTAAGCT
>JBEBHM010000451.1:0-7124 GCA_040080875.1 Pirellula sp. | reverse complement strand
GTTCCATCCGGGCTCGGATCCATTCGCGTCGAAAGCTATAATCTTTTCCTGAGACGGGATCGACGCCCGTAAGGAACGATTTGCGAACGCATCTCTGAACCAAATGGACTAAACAGACTTCGTTTGGCTGAAAAACTTCGGCACGTGGTACTCTAGGCATAGCAATTCTCCTTTGCGAGATAATCTACCACCCGGTTGCCTACCTGTCAACCAGGTGCCTGGTACCTGGGTTGGTACCTGGGTTGGATTTTTGGATTCGGGATTCGGAATTGGCTGGAGTGTTCCAGAAAGGTATACTCGAACTTTTCGTCGTTCAGATATTCAAGCCCCTCTCATTGGAACTGACATGACCATAAAACTTACGGACGCCAAACGCTATCGTCGAAATTTTCTTAAATCAACGGTGGCGGCAAGTGCGGTGTTTTCAGTCCCCAACGTGATCCCTTGCAGTGCCCTAGGACTAGGGGATACAACGGCGCCGAGCGATCGGATACACCTCGGCGTGATTGGCATTGGACCGCGTTGCACGTATGACCTTAAGGCCATGTTGAACTTCTCGGATGTTCGTTGCATCTCGATCGCCGACGTTCAGGAGTCGCGCAGATCGGCAGGCAAGGCGCTTGTGGACTCGCACTACGGCAACCAAGACTGCCAACTTACTCGCGACTTCCGAGAGTTGCTTGAACGAAAAGATATCGATGCCGTCATCATCGCCACGGGAGATCGATGGCATGCCCCGGCGTCGATCATGGCCGCCGAAGCGGGCAAAGACATTTATTGCGAGAAGCCTTGCGGACTAACGATTGAATATTGCCAGCGACTTGACGCGACGATCAAACGCACCGGTCGCGTTTTTCAAGCCGGCACACAACGACGCAGCGTCCCGAACTTTATTCAAGCGGTTCAGCTCGCGCAGACTGGTAAACTTGGCAGACTAAAGACCCTCTTCGCTTCGGTTTATACGCCCTCCATCGATTCGACTTGGTTGTCTGCCGAACCGACACCCAAACCGGAAGCAGTGGATTGGAATATGTGGCTCGGTACTGCACCTTGGCGTCCCTTCAACAAACAATACGTCGCTGGCAAATGGCGTGGGCAATGGGATTTCGATTCCGGTGCGAAACTGCTGGATTGGGGGGCGCACACGCTCGACTTGTGCCAATGGGCCAACCTAGCCGACCACACCATGCCAACAGAATACGAACCTTTTGAGAAGGGCATTCGATGCAGGTACGCCAGCGGAGTCACGATCGTCATGGATTTCTTGGAAACTCCTTTTGCAAATCGTCCAGGCTGGATCCAAACTATGGGTACTTGTCCTGTGCGTTTCGTGGGTGACGAGGGTTCCGTGGAGACGGGAGACAGTGGTGATATCCAAGTGTCGATCGAGTCGATCCAGAGGGAGCTTGCTCAAAATCAAAAGAAAGTCGTGGGGCTGGACGTTTCCGCACACGCTCGTAATTTCTTTGACTGCATGCGAACTCGAAAACAACCGGTTGCCAACTCCGAGGTCATGAAACGATCGCATATCGCTTGCCACGCAGCAGCCCTCTCCTGGGTATTGCAGCGCAAGTTACAGATCGATCCGACCACCGAAACCTTCATCAACGATCCGGAAGCAAATGGACTGAGGATCCGACAGGCTCGCGATTGGGCTAGCTCGTAAGGAATCTATGTGCCGTATTTTGAGCTTCAGTGCAAAAGTAACTTTTCTTTCCTTGAGGGTGCTTCGCATGCTCATGAGTTTGCGGAGCAGGCTCAATTGCTCGGCTATGGTGGATTTTCAGTTACCGACCGCAACACTCTCGCGGGAGTCGTTCGCGCGCATACCGCCGCTCGCGATCAGAACGTACGTTTCATCGTCGGCTGTGAAGTTCATCCGATCGACGGTCCACCCGTAGTTCTTTGGCCGCAGAATCGGCGAGGGTACGCCAATCTATGCCAGTTGCTTTCGATCGGGCGTCTGCGCGCAGTCAAGGGAGAATGCTCGATTTCATGGCATGACGTCGCTGGCCTGAGCCAAGAGGTCTTGGCTGGGTTCATCACTCGATTGCCTGATGTATCGGCCACCACGACTCAGGCGGCATTCTCTCCCAATTTAGATTCGCCGGCATTCGTTCGCCCTGTACCGTTGCATGCTTGGTGTCCTGCAGGTGATGATTTTGATGCTCGAAGCTCGCAGCCATGGCTGACATGGCTTGGTCAGTTTCGCGAGCTGTTTGGTGATCGCGGCTATTTGATTGCGAGCGTGCATCGTTCGGTTGACGACCGGTTGGCGTTAGAGCGATGGATGCAACTTAGTCGTGAATCACGAGTGCCATTGCTTGCAACAGGCGATTGTCTTTACCACGTGCCAGAGCGCATGCTGTTGCAAGACTGTTTGTCGGCGATCGCAACGGGTACCACGATCGACGCGGTTGCGTCAACGCGTCCGATGAATGCAAGTTATGCGATGAGGTCGCTTAAGGAAATTGCGGATGCGTATCGAGCATGCCCAGACACGGTCGAGCGGACTGTTGAAGTAGCTAGCCGCATCGATTTTTCGCTCGATGCGCTTCGGTACGAATATCCAATCGAAGCATCTCCAACCGACATGACGCCGATTGATTATTTGAAAAAGCTTGTGTGGGCTGGTGCCAAGGATCGCTATCCACGCGGTGTTCCAAACTCGATCATTGCGATGCTTAAGCATGAGTTATCCATAATCTCGGACCTTAAGTACGAACCCTATTTCCTAACCGTCTGGGATTTGGTTCGATTCGCTCGTTCCAGGGGAATCCTTTGCCAGGGCCGAGGTTCAGCGGCAAATAGCGCGGTTTGTTTTTGCTTGGGCGTCACAAGTGTTGACCCTAACAACTACGACTTGTTATTCGAACGTTTCATCAGTCGGGAACGGAACGAAGCACCTGACATCGACGTGGATTTCGAGCATCAGCGTCGAGAGGAAGTGCTGCAATACGTATACGAAAAGTATGGTCGAGAAAGGGCCGGTATGACGGCCACCGTGATCACTTACCGACTGCGCTCTGCCGTCCGCGATTGTGGCAAAGCCGTTGGGCTTTCGCAGGATCGGATCGATTCTTTATCCAAGATCGTCGAGGGGCGCGGGGGGGGAGAGTCGGTTGAGGAGCGTTGCACCGCTGCAGGAATTGATCCGAGTTCGCCGGTCGGCTCGCGCTTTGTCTATCTCGTCCAATCGATACTTGGTTTTCCTCGCCATTTGTCGCAACATACAGGCGGCATGGTTATGACTCAGGGCCCTATGCACGAGTTATGCCCGATCGAAAATGCCGCCATGCCTGGACGGACGATTATTCAGTGGGACAAAGACGATCTAGATGAGCTAGGCATATTGAAAGTGGATTGTTTGGCCTTGGGAATGCTGTCGGCGATCCGTCGAAGCCTGGAGTTGCTTGGCAAGCACTATCAGTATCCGCTCGACTTGGCATCGATCCCTGCGGAGGATCCCAAGGTCTATGACATGATCTGCAACGCGGACACTGTGGGTGTATTTCAAATTGAAAGTCGAGCGCAAATGAGCATGCTGCCTCGACTGCGTCCTCGTTGTTTTTACGATTTGGTCATTGAGGTGGCTATAGTTCGACCTGGACCCATTCAAGGCCAGATGGTGCATCCCTATCTGGCCGCCCGCAAATCGGGTATCCAACCTGACTATCCCAATGAGGCTATTGCACAAGTACTCAGCAAGACGATGGGGGTGCCGATCTTTCAAGAGCAAGCCATGCGGCTCGCGGTGGTTGCGGCTGGCTTCACACCTGGCGAAGCCGATCAATTGCGACGCGCCATGGCGGCGTGGCGGCGACCGGGAATCATCGATCAGTTTCGGCGCAAGCTCATAGGCGGGATGCAATCCAAAGGGCTGGATGAAGCATTTGCGGAGCGAGTCTTCAATCAACTGCGGGGTTTCGGTGAATATGGATTCCCTGAATCGCACGCTGCAAGTTTTGCACTGCTCGTCTATGCGTCGTGTTGGATCAAGCATCATTACCCGGACGTTTTCTGTTGCGCCATGCTCAACAGCCAACCACTAGGCTTCTACGCGCCTTCGCAGTTGATTCAAGACGCGTGTCGGCATGGAGTTCGAGTCATGCCTACGGACGTGAACTACAGCCAATGGGATTGTACCTTGGAGGCTTCGTCCGACACGAAAGCTTCACAGTCACAGAATGCTCGTAGTGATCGTTTTGCGATGCGACTTGGGCTTCGAGTCATTCGCTCTCTGCGTTCCGAGGATGGAGAGAGGATTGTTACAGCGAGAGGAAACAAGAGTCCGTTCGTCGACCAAACCGACCTTGTCCGGCGAGCGGAACTCAGTCAATCAACGCTTGCAATATTGGCCGACGCAGGTGCGCTAGAATCGCTTTCGGGGGACCGAAGAGCTGCCTATTGGCAGTCGTTGGCACAAGAACAAAAGCAGGTCGATATGCCGTTGTTCGATTTCAGTGGTGCAGACCATGACGAAGAAATACCGCAGTCATTGCAGCGAATGAGCCCACTTGAGGAAGTAACCACAGATTTCGAGACGACCGGCATTTCGCTGAAAGGGCATCCGATCGGATTCTATCGAGAAAAACTGCAGGGCCGACGAGTCGTTCGGGCTTGTGATCTAGCAAGCATTGCGAACGGTCGATTCGTACGTGTGGCTGGCCTGATTGTTCTCCGGCAACGCCCCAGCACCGCCAAGGGAATCACGTTCGTGACGATGGAGGACGAGACCGGCTCGATCAATCTGGTGATTCGACCGGAAACGTGGAAACACTATTATTTGTTGTGCAAACAGTCAAATGCCTGGCTTGTCCATGGAGTCTTGGAAAACCGTGAAGGAGTCATCCACGTTTTGGTAGGCAGGGTGGAAGATCTGCGAAGTGAGGTCGGCCCGTTGGACGTGCGATCGCGGGATTTTCGCTGACCGATCGGGCATTTGAGCCTTGGATCGAATTGGAGTAAAATGATGAGTCACGTTTGCTGCGTACTATGCAGCGATCGATTCAATCCCGCCCCGTTCGCTCCCAGCAAGACGCTTCCCCATGCGATCTTTCCTTAACGTTTTTTTGTTGGTTTCCGTTGGTGTGTTGTACCATGTCTCCGCAGTTCGCGGGCAGGATAGCACAGGCGAAGATCGCATCGAGTTCGAGCGCGACGTAAAGCCTCTCTTGTCGAAAAATTGTTGGAGCTGCCACGGACCGGAAAAGAATGAGTCTGGGCTGCGATTGGATCAACGCAATGCTGCGATGCAAGGCGGGGATTCCGGGAAGTCCATTGTGCCGGGCGACAGTTCCAAGAGCAAACTCATTGAGTTGGTTTTGTCGGTGGACCCCGACCATATGATGCCCCCAGAGGGAAAGCGGCTGACGGCTGCCGAAGTGAAGTTGTTGAAAGCATGGATCGATCAAGGGGTCGCTTGGCCCGATGATCATTCGAACTCGGATAGCAAGAGTAGGCATTGGGCTTATCAGCCGATTCGCGATATCCAACCACCGCCTGTGAAGCGCAAGGATTGGCCAAACAATCCGATCGATCACTTTGTACTGTCGGAATTAGAGATGCGAGGCTTGGAGCCATCTGCGGAGGCCGATCGGTTTACGCTGATTCGGAGACTCTATTTGGATTTGATAGGCTTGTTGCCACCCCTAGAGGCCGTCCACCACTTCGTGCGTGACAAGAGTCCAAACGCTTATGAAAGTGTCGTCGATGAGTTGCTGCGATCGCCTCACTTCGGCGAACGCTGGGGCCGGCATTGGTTGGATATGGCGAGGTATGCCGACTCGGACGGATATGAAAAGGACAACGCCCGTCCTGATGCGTATCGATGGCGTGACTGGGTAATCAGTGCGATCAACCAGGACATGCCGTTCGACCAATTCACGAGAGAACAACTGGCGGGCGATCTTCTGCCCAACGCAACCGACATGCAACAGTTGGCCACTGCATTTCATCGGCAGACTTTGACCAACACGGAGGGCGGGACCGATCAAGAGCAGTTTCGTGTTGAGGCGTGTTTCGATCGTACCGAAACGACTGGTGCAGTTTGGCTTGGTTTGACTGTTGGGTGTGCGCGTTGTCACTCACACAAATATGACGCCATTTCGCAACGCGAGTATTATCATCTGTTTGCATTCTTTAATAACACCGACGAAAAAACGCATGTCGTTCCAAAGTCGCCCGAAGAGGTCGAGGCATACCGCGTCGCGAAAGCTAAGTACGATTTGGAGTTAACTGCTGTGACTTCCAAGCTAAAGAGCCAACAGTCGAATCTTGGACTGTTGGTGACGGAATGGGAATCCGAAGCCGTGCAAACGCTCTCCGAACTTAGGTCAAGTCCATTCGTTCGCGAGCCATTAATGGATGTATCCGTTACCAGCGATGGTGAAGTAGTTTTTGTTGCCCAGAAGGATGGCTCGTTTTTGGCTACGGAAAAGAACCCCAATGATGCGGTTTACACGGTGGTTGGCACCACCAACGGTCAAGTATTTGACAGATTGCGTTTGGACGTACTTTCCGACAAGTCCTTGCCAGCCAATGGACCTGGACGCGTGAAACATGGCAACTTTGTGCTTTCGGAGATTACTCTGGAAATCTCCGAGACACCCGATTTCGCAATCGCTACCAAATTGGAATTCGAGTCCTCCATCGCCGATCATGAGCAGCAAGGTGGTAAGCCATTGCTGATCCGACATGCACACGACCAAGACCTCGCCACTGGATGGGCGATCGCAAACAAATACGGCAAGGATCATTGGGCGGAGTTCCATTTGGCCAAACCTGTCACTGAGAGCAAGCCTCTTCACGTTCGGGTCCAGTTAGTTCAGAGGCATGGCAAGCAGCATACGATCGGTCGGTTTAAGATTTCGCTACAGCAAGGCGCCGAACCGAGGCTCAAGATACCTGAGAATATCGCAAAGGTACTTGAAACGGCTCGCGAAAAGCGGACGGAAGCTCAACAGAACGCGCTGCTTGATCACGTCAGTCGAATCGTCCCCCAGACAAAGGAACTTTTCGAGCAAGTGGATGAAATCAAAAAGAAGGAGCCGCCCAAGCCTGAGATCTCAGCACGAGTATTGGGCCAACGCGATAAGGACCGCCGGACCACTTATGTTCTTCGA
>JBEBHM010001220.1:0-1847 GCA_040080875.1 Pirellula sp. | reverse complement strand
TGGACGAAACGACCAAAACCTTCGGGCTTGTTCCCAATCGATCGACTCGGTCTCCTTGGGCATCCCGGATTTGTCCGTCGATGTGGCATCGTCTCTGGGATCGGGAGCCCCAATCGCAACCCATTTTTCGAAAGACGCAATGACCTCATCGGGCAACTTTTTCGATGGGGGCATTTTCAAGTCCTGATAGCGAACGGCCTTGAGAATCAGGCTTTTTTTCCAATCCGATCGATCTACGATCGGGCCAGAGTCGCCGCCAATTTGCACCCCAAGCTTGGTATCGAGCCCAAGTCCACCGGCTAACTCGTTGGCAGTATGGGAGTGGCATTCGTAACAATGCTGAACCAAAACAGGTCGGATTTTGCTTTCAAAAAACGCTACTCCGTCCGTTTGTGCATTTAGGAACCCAGAACTGAACAAAGCAGTTGCAGCCAACGCGCTTGCCATGCACAGAATATTGAATTTGCAACGGAACAGTGCATTCATGGGTGGGTAGGCCGCCTTGGCTGGCAATGGAAAGGGAGTGTATTTTCGTTGGTAGCCAACAAAAACGCAACTCATCAACTGTCGCACGATTCTCCGAATCGTGACTGGGCGGTCTACCAACCGGGATTTCGCAGTCTAGCACTAGTAAATCCGCAACGGCGAGGAAGTAAAGTCCTTCATTCGTTCGAAACATTCTTTTGTCTACCATTCTTTTGTCTAGATCTGCTGTTTAGAGCTGCAGGGATTTGCAACATGGTTTGGCAAAATGAATGAAAAGGGATGTGTATATTGTTCGAATAAAAATGTCGCCCGGGAATGGTGAGGTTTACCGAATAGTCCTCATTTTAGACCACCTCGCAGGTCGGCATGTGCCAGAAGAGCTTCGTCTGGACTTGTGATGATTTTTGCGTCCCCTTACACTGATTCGTTTTCCATTCCGTCCAAAAGCATAAGTTGCCGAAAGAACCCAGCCATCCTATGGGTCGATCTGAATTCGTTTTTCTTATTCTGATAGTTGCTGTCCCAAGCATTTGCTTGGGTCAAGATGCTTCGTCGAATGAGACAACGGAAAGCAGAAATGTCCCAGTCATTCGAGGCGTGGAATCGGGCGAACAGGCGACCCCATCGGAACCGAGTTCCGAGGCCGCCGCAGAGGAACGAGTGGAGTCAATTCCGTTGAGGAAAAGCAAAGCTGCAAAATCCTTGACTGAGGAGCTTTTATCCAACCCACTGAACTATCTATTGATTCTGGTTGTCTTCGTTTACGTCTATTTGATGTTTATGCAGCCCAAGAATCTTCGAAAGGAGCAACGTGAGCTAGCCGAGAAACTGAAAAATCTCAAGAAAAATGATCGAGTTGTGACTTCGTCAGGAATTCACGGTATTGTGGCCAACATCAATACCGAAGCAGACACGATCACTTTGCGAGTCGACGAAAGCACGAATACAAAGCTGACCATTGATCGCATGTCGATACGCTCGGTAGGGAGCTAATGGGATCGCCGAAATCAAGTCCAACCGGGTCATTCCTCGGCAGACTAAGCCAAGTATCTTTCGCAACAATAGCTACCAATCGATCGGTCGGAATTTCGGAGTGCAAGAACTCACCTTGGAATCCGGTCGCACGCAGACATATACCTTCTCAACACATATTTTGTAGTGAAGCCATTGAGCTTCATTTCATTTACGCACGGACAACAATCGCTAATGTTTGAAACTCTTTTGCCATCGTACTTAGCACAAACTTCGCTCGGGGACGGTGCCACGACCGTACAGGGCTGGCAAAACGCACTCTCGGGGCTGACAAGCTTAGGCATCATGATTGCCGCTGTTCTGATCCCACTCCTATTGAGTCGTTTTTT
>JBEBHM010000450.1:0-7125 GCA_040080875.1 Pirellula sp. | reverse complement strand
GCTCAAGAACTTGGCTTTCTTTTTTATGGCCTCAAGATCGCGATACTGCGCCCTGAGGATTTCCAGATCGTAAGCAGCTTCTTTGAATTCTTTTTCAAAGCCGTCGAGTTTCTCCTCGAGACCTTCACCGTATGCGGCGATACCGTTCAGCTTGTTGAGCTGCTTGGAAATTTTCGAGACTGCTTGATCCATCCGCTTCGCTTCGCCGGCAAGTCCCAAGCCCAGGATCTTTCGGCATTCCTCGCACCAGGTTTTTGCTAAATCCAGCGAACCCTTTTGCACGAAATCTTCTTTCGAATTGACTTCGCGATCCTTGATCGAACCAGTTGACATCGTATCCCTCGTACTACTTTAAATCAGAATGGTAAGTGTTATTCTCAATGAACGAATGTCACGCGAGCGTACTTTCGCACCTCTGCGATGGAATTGACTATCCTGCAAGTCTGGTTTCAATGTCATTAAGTGCAGACAAAAGCGTATCTCCCACTTTCACATCTGCTCCAAGATCTGATTTTGCTTGTCCTAAGTGAACTAGCAAAGGATCGGAAGTGATTTTCGAACGGTAGGACTTAATTGCTTTTAACGCTTGCTGGATAGGTGATGTGTCTTCGGAGCTAGCCAATTGCGCATTGACAATGGCATTGTTCAGTTCATCAACAAAGTCATCCAAGTGCCTGGTAATGGCCGAGATCATTTCTTTTGGATCCGGATCATTTGTTTCCAAGGGCCCAGCAAGCTTTTCGATCTCAGCATAAGAAGCGCGAATAGCGTCTTGCCACCGGCTTTGCAAAAATTTCTTACGATCTGATACGATGTTTTCGGGAATGACATTCGTCTCTTTGGCACCCGCCGCAATCGCTTGATCAACGGCTTGGGACAATCGATCAATCACTTGGATCGCTTTTTCATAACCTGCCTTGTCACCAGCAGCAGCGAGCTCCAACGCCATGGCCATGGCAGCGCGGAACTTGGTGGTATCCCCCAACATCTCTTTCAACGCTTGATCGTAACGCGGTTGCAGAGCCGAAAGCTTGGTCTGGTATGTTGCCCCAAGATCATTTTCGGAGTTGGATTGCGGCCTGTTTGCGCCCGCCCCAACCGCTTGCTCCACCGCTGATGACAATCGATCGATCGCTTTGATCGCGTTTGCGTAAACGCCCGCTTCCGCTTGTTCCAATGCATAGGTCATGACCGTACGGAATTTGCTGGTATCGCCAAGCATATCCTTTAAGGCTTGGGCGTAACTCGGCTGCAGCGCTGCGAGCTTGCTCTCGAATTCAGCTCGAAGGGCATTTTCGGCTTGTGGCTGCGATTCGCTACCGCTTTGCGCCATGACTGACTTGAGAAGTTGTCCGACCGACAAGATTCCTTTTTTCGCCTCTTGAAGATCTCCCGAGTCCAGTTGCTTCTTGATTTGCGCTACCGGCGTGAGCAACTCGACCTTCTTATCGGGATAGGTCACCACCGCTTGCTTCAACTGCGGCACCAGTTTGTTCAACGCCTCTTGCAGCTTGAGCTTGAGCGCATCGTTGTCGACGACGGGCGCATTGGTCGTTGGGGCAGGGGGCGCAGGAGGGTTGATTGTCGAGGAAGGATTTGGTGGCGGTGGCGGAGCCGGCGGTGGCGTTTGTGTTTGCGGCTGTGTTTGCGACTGTGTCGGGACCGGCTGTGTCGGGGCCGGCTGTGTCGTATTGGCGGGGGCGCCCTGGAGCAATGCTTGAAGCCTGGCTTCCAATGCAACGATGCGTGGCTCGGCCGAATTGAAATCTGCCTCCTGGAGCAAACCACGAATCTCCGATGTCGTCTGCTTCAGTTCCGATTCCGCGTTCGGATTCATATCCAGAGCTTGAGTAATCTGTTCTCCGAGAGCAAGGAACCGTGCGACCATCGGATTCGCAAGGTCCTCGTCATCGAACGGAATCTCAGGCAGCGTGGCAACGATCACTATCGATGGCTTGCACTTGAAATCCGCCTTCTCCTCTAGAAAGTCCTTAAGGATTTTGTCCTTCACAGGCTCCGAAGTGTAACCATCCGCGGTAGAAAGGTTGAAGACCAGCTCCATCCCTTTGCCTGTGATTACGCCGAAGTAACCGTCACCCTTGTATCCGGATTTTTTGGCGTCGTTCAGCTCATTCTTCTTGATTGGCTTTTTCCTGACTGCCAGGTACTTGACCTTGGTCCCTTTGCAAACCAGCAAGAAATTCCGCGGCTGCCCTTTCTTGGCCTGGTCTAGGAACTTGTCGGTATTCTCACCCAAGGGTGGCAAGGAATCGTCATCGTCTTCATCGCGTGCCATCACGTCGTCCTTTGCGATCGAACTAAAAAAAGTTTGTGAATGCTGTCCAATTTCATGGCGTCGTGCAATACGGCCAAGTCGATACCGGCCATGCTTCCATCACGAGCGAATGTAGCCAACGCTGGCACTTTGAACCAACGCAGACAAGTAATACGACACCACCATCAAATGGGGCTTACGGCCCTTATCGATAGCTTAAGTTTTTTCTTGCCTCGAAGGACATGAAAGATTCGCTTTTGGCCATCAAGGCCAACTCCATAATCATAGAGTTTGGAAGCGTCAGGTGGCGTGCCATCGATCTTTAACACTACGTCTCCAGGTTCTAAAACTCCGTTTGCGGGTCCGTCGTTGAACAGCTCTTTCACTTTGATATCTTGATCGGCCGTCTCAAAAGTAATGCCGTAGATGCCCTGAATGTACTTCAAGGGGTTTTGAGTAAGTCGATAGCATGACCCAAAACCATGCTTGTTCGGGGCTGCTTGGAGTTTGGGATCCTTGATGATAAAGTCGCCACTTCCTTTGCCTTTGCCTACCAATTCTGGAATTACCCAGACAAACTCATCCGCCTTGGACTTGGCGACCTGGTCACCCTTCGTTCCCAAGACAGGATCGTAATCAACACCGTTGATTTTCAGCCACGTATGGGACTGCTTCCCCCCAACCCCTGTGAACATGACTTGGCCGGTTAGCTTTCCATTGTCGTCGCAGACATTGCCACCAAACGTCTTCGGCAAGAGCCCTCCTGGCACGCTCGAAAGTGGTTGGGTCAAAAGCATGTTTTCTATTTGGTTTTCAGTTACGACAACTTTGCCGCCGAGACTAACAGCCAGGATTTGCTTGACGACTCCTTTTAGATTGTGGCACTGTGTGGCGGGCTTGTCAGGTTCTTCGTATCCCTCTCGTTTCAGTTTATCGATTTGCTCTTGTCTGGCCAAAGAGTCCTTCTCTCCAGGGCCTCCGAGCAATGCGTGGTCCGTATCCACGGGGTTCGTAAAATACGTCAATTCGATTCCGTCATTCTCACACACGCAGTCGAAAATAGCATCTGCCAACTCCTCCGAAGTAGCGTCCTCTCCTGCTCGCTTTTTCGCGGCTTCACCAACGGAGAGAATTGGCATGGTATCCGTTAGCTTCTTCCAGGCCAATTTGTCACTCGAGAGTATATCTCTCCATTTCGCGTCTTTTAGCCATGTCAGTGCGTTATCCCCGGCCATATGCGACGGTAGAAAAACATTGGCAATAAAGAACGACAAATCGACTTGAGCCAATTCCATCTGTTTTTGTTGAGGCAAAAACGGAAACATCGCGAAACACGCTTGTACAGTCGCCGCATCGTTATTCTCGAAACCCTCGATCAAAAAATCGGTCCTTGCGCTGGGTGGTAACATCGCCCCAAAACTCTCAAGTTCCTTGCCCTCGAGTTCGTTAAATTTTTTCTTGGCAACCGACGTCATCAGGTCCGGGTATTTTTTGTAAAGATACGCTACAACCTTGGAACTGGTACAAGTTTCCAATTCTTCTATCATTTTGTCTTCATCCATCACCACGTCCTTGTATAGCTTGTCAAGGACTTTCTCAACGGCTTCCTTCGGTGAATTTTCGATCCAAATCTTCCTTTCTTTGCCATCCCAGTGCTTAGCCATTTTGTAGCCCAGCAGTTCGACATAATAATCTTCGTGATCTTTGAAGAGTTGGGCGGCGCTCGCCGTAAAAACATCTTTGTGACGCTCTTTGTTGCTCGCGAGCTCCTTGACGACACTTTCTAATTCGTCTTTGGTCTTAGACGATACTCCCTTTGGCAAAACCGGCTTATTGAAAGTGATTTTGAATTCGTCGACTGTAAATTTCTTTCCCATTTTTCTACTTTCTTGTACGTTCACGGCAAAGCGATCGACTCACACCAACTATATCAATGCTTCATCCAGAGCCGTCGCCAGCTCACTTAGGCCTCGAGTCAGATTCGAACGCAAGGTAACCGTTACGTTGAACGGATTATTGTCGCAAGCATCGATTCGCTCTTCGCGTTCGACATGCTCGGTAAATGCAAGCACCGTATCCCTCGCCAAGTCGATAACCATTATTTTGTCGTCGCCCGAAGCCCTGTCGATATCGATGATCGCAGCCTGCAACGGCACCATGTGATTGGCTGTCATCGCATTCAAACCAAACTCCGCGATGGAAATTAGGTCGGAATCTTCGGACTCCAGCAAGCTGCTCCGCAACTGAGAAAGTTGGGCATTGACGCTGTCGATCGAAGCGTTCCAGGCCAACTTTGCCTGCACCCAGAGCGTTTCGAACTGAGGCGAAAGTTCCCAAGGCTCTTCTCCGGGGACGAGATCCTTATTAAGTGCACCCTCTTGTTTCGCTGCAGCTTGCGGTTTATTCGTATCCTTGGACCGATTTCCTCCAGACGAAATAGCCTGAGCCACTGCTTGATTCAATCGATCGATTGCCTTGATCGCACTTTCGTAAACTCCAGCTGCGGCTTGCTCGACTGCATAGGCCATCACCGATCGAAATTTGCTAGTGTCCCCAAGCATTTCCTTTAAAGCGAGTGAGTAATTTGGTTGTAGGTCAACGAGCTTGCGTTCGTAGTCCATCCGAAGACTATTCTCGACGGGGGGCTTCGATTCGTTGCCACCTTGCGTTAGGACCGATTTGAGTAGTTGGCCAACGGCCAAGATGCCTTTCTTCGCCTCTTGTAATTCACCTGTGTCCAGTTGCTTCTTGATCTCCGCCACGGGTGTCAGCAACTCCACCTTCTTTTCTGGATAGTTCATGACGGCCTGCTTCAACTGCGGCACCAATTTGTTTAACGCCTCTTGCAGCTTGAGTTTCAGTGCATCGTTGTCCACGCCTGGTGCAGTCGTCGTAGTGGACGTGGGCGCAGGAGGGTTGCTTGTGGATGGCGGATTCGGTGGCTGTGGCGAAACCTGCGGTGAGGTCGTCTGCCGGGGCGACGAAGGTGTATTTGCGGGCGCGCCATTGAGCAATGCTTGAAGCCTGGCTTCCAAGGCTATGATGCGTGGCTCGGCCGAACCGAAATCTGCATCCTGGAGCAAACCGCGAATCTCCGTTGTCGTCTGCCTTAACTCCCCTTCCGCAGATGGATTCATATCCAAAACTTGGGTAATCTGTTCACCCAGCGAGAGAAACCTTGCTATCAGCGGATTAGAAAGGTCCTCTTCATCGAATGGAATCTCGGGCAGCGTTGCGACGATCGCAATCGTCGGCTTGCACTTGAAATCCGCCTTCTCCTCCAAGAAGTCCTTAAGGATCTTGTCCTTCACGGGCTCGGCGGTGTACCCGTCGGCTATCGAAAGATTAAAGACGAGCTCCATCCCTTTGCCAGTGATCACGCCGAAGTAGCCTTCACCCTTGTAACCGGATTTCTTGGCATCGTTCAGCTCATTCTTTTTGATTGGCTTTTTTCTGACTGCCAGGTACTTGACCTTGTTCCCTTTGCAGACCAGCAAGAAATTCCGCGGCTGCCCTTTCTTGGCCTGGTCTAAAAACTTTACTGTATTCTCGCCCAAGGGCGGCAAGGAATCGTCATCGTCATCGTCTTTTGCCATCTAAATTCACCATATGAAACTGGGTGGTCAAACCATAGGGGCACTCGTCGCATATTCGACACGAGTACTCGCGCCAACGGTAGCGGACTAGGATATTTCTTGAATGGACGCGACAATTCCCATTAGCGAGGACCGCAGAGGGCCATAGAAATCTGGATTCATTTTTTTCAATTTGTCCGGCAGTTGATCCAGGGCGTTCAGGTAATCGGTCCCAATCCTCACCGCCTTGTCTCGGGTCTCGCGGACGTCTACACCTTTGGCATATTTTTTTTCCAAGTCTTCCAAGACTGGGCCAAGCCCGCCATCGAACTTAACTGCAACCGAAAGGCTTAGTTTTTTTCCGGCGGCACGAGTGGCTTCTTCAAATCGCTTTTCCGCAACCGACTTTGCATTGCTCCACGCGGCATGAAATCCAGTCGTGATCTTGCTCGCTGCGGCATTCCGGGCCTCGATAAACGCTGAGCTGCCAGCAAACTTGTTTACGGGTTCGAGCATCCACGTCTTGATATGATCACGGAGTCTCGCGTGATTGATTTTGTCGATTTCCTTCCTGAGAGACTCACGAAACTTGTCGAAGTCGATCAGTTTCACATCGATCCCCGCCAATTTCGATTGAAGCACCGCATTGCCGATTTCGCCGGCTTTGTCCATCGATTGAGAATACAAATTGTCGACAGCAGCAAAAATCGTTGGCGGTAAGTAGAGTTCCTTAAGGCTACCGACAATCAGCTTTCGAATTTCACCAATGCGGTTGATACCCAAAAGCAAGTCGAGTTTCTTCAGTATTCGATCGATGGCAACCATACTGAGTTGTGTAGTCACGTGCCCCAGTTCGGTCGCTTCATCGTATCGCGGTTCGAGCTGCTCACGGATCTCGTTTAGAAAGTCGACCTGTCGATTTCGTATATCCTCGCCGTCGTAAGCGAAGTAAGTTAAAGCATCGTCCTTGAAAAGCGTTGGATCGAAAGAGTCGATGGCTTCAAGTTCCTCGACGCCCTTGGCAACTTCTTCACCTAATTTTTCCGTTTTGGCAAGTTCGGCGATTTGCTCGACGTACTCTTGTGCGGTAGGCATTGAACAACTTTCTTATTATGCGATTTGTTTTAAGAGAGATTCGACGTCTGCGGAAACACCTAGGGGTTGTTGACCCGCTTTGAGCAGGTTGCAGAGCTCTGCATGACGTGTGAGAACGATGTCGATTTCTTCGGGGTTACTAATCGTTTGGAGGGCAAGCACTAAACTCTTGATCTGTTT
>JBEBHM010000449.1:0-7133 GCA_040080875.1 Pirellula sp. | reverse complement strand
GGACAACACTAATCGACTCCCCCGAGAATTGTTTAATGCAGATGGCTCCATGTGCCATCAAAGACACTCGGTGCGTGAAATGCAGCCTGAATCAACTTCTTCATTCAATCGATATTCAGGCATCGTAGCGATTAACGGTATTCGCTCGAATCTCGTTCTGTTTTTGCTTTGGATTATCGCAGTGTCGGGAATGTCACCGGGATGCGTAGAATCGGTCGCAACGAGCACCATAATGTACACGGAAACATCCTCTGCTGAGCAATCCACCGTCAAGGCAAAAATTAAAGCGGGAGTTCTGTTCACCGATGAATCGAATTATCTGTGTATTGCGTTAGAAGAAAAACTCGGGATCGGCGCCGACATGAATGTTGTTCGAGTGAGTTAGTCGTGCGAGTGCGTACAGCCAAAGTTGGTTCGTTTTCTAGACAGCCAGAACAGGTCCAAGACAGCTCTTCGATTTAATTTCGTGGCAGAAGAGAATCCAATGTTTGACCGAAGTGCGATACCGTTAGGTGTAGCCGTAACGCTGCATTTGGAGGACGGATCCGAACGAATCCTTACCGTCGAGATGTTGCTTGCGGCTCCGCAAAAGGATCCGACATCGAAGAATAGTCCGACGCATGAGCGAGGGGCACCTCTTAGCACTACGTTGATTCCATGGCTCACGCATGGTAGGGGCTAAGTGTTCATACGATGCATAAACAAATTTCCAACTGGTTCGCCTTGGTGCTACTGACCACGGGTCTCGGCATGATTGTGGGGTACTTGTTTACACCCAGTGTCCGGCAATTCGTTTCGTTTGACAAATCGAAGATTGAGTTCCCGATCATTGGATGGAATGAATTTGGGACGCAACCATTGAGAATAAGCAATGTATCTGGCGCAAAGATACAGTTTGTAGCTAGCGCGGAATGTCATTGCACCAACGTAGTACCGGCGAAAGGGAGCCTTGATCTAGGCGAGTCGATTGAATTGCAGGTCCACTATCGTCCGAAGTTTCAAGCCGATGAGTCCATTTCCATCGAACGGTCGATGGTGCGATTTGAGTTGTACGATGGTAAGAATGCAGTGCTCCAGATGATTCCAATTAGCGCTGAAGTGTTAAAGCCATTTATTATGGACCAGTCGCAACTAACAGTTGCACAGTTTGGAATCAAACCCGTTGAGTTCCAATGGACGCTTACCACGATGGAAGATGTAGAGAAATTGGACGTGGTGCAACCGGCGAATTTCATGTCTCGGTTAGAAACATCTAAGCCTGAGGCATCCTCGCAAAAAATCACGATTCGTGGAAAAACAAGACCTCGCGATGAGATCGATAAGCCGATAGGTGACAATCAATTGGCGGGCACGACACGTTCGGGCCGTGAGTTTCGAGTCACCTTACCGACTCGAGTTCAATTTAATGAAGCATTTCGACTATCTCCAGACACGCTAAGAATGCAAGCAGGGCAAAGTACACTTTTGGAATTGAAGCGATTGGATCCTGCAAACCATTATTGCAAGATCATCAAAGTTGAAAGCGAAATCGAAGAAATCCACGTGACGCAGGTCCATGATGGCCAATGGGAATTGAAGGCCGATTCGAGTTCGGCGAGTTCAGGATATGCAAAAGTACAGGTGAGCACGCAGGAACTGAAATCGAGCAAATCGGTAGTTTCAATGCAATACGTACCCATTTTGCTTGTTGAATAGGTTTTCGGTTGTTTTGTTCAAATTCTGTTTAGGTAAGGTGAACTATGTTTAAGCGAACGATGATCCCAAGCATGGTGGCGACTCTTTGTCTTTGTTGGGGGATGAAGTTGAGCGCGAATTGCCTTTGGTATTGCAGAAATGATATAGCGGCGGAATACAGGAACTTCTATGAGTATGGGCAGCCACCCTTGCTGCGTTGCGTTGTCTTTACTCCGACAAGGGATGGGCTCAACTTAAACGATCTTCCTGTTGGAGATCGTTGGACGATAACTGGGGAGGTTAGTGTCACCGCATACGAGATTTCGGCATGTACCGAGAATTGCTGGGTAGCAAGCGGTCCAGTGGATAGGGAAGACGCCTATTCGAACCTTGGTACAGAAGATTTCGATGAATACGGCACTAGTACCGATTACACGGGAGTTTGCGATACTGTCATTAGTTAAGCGATTCAGTCTTAGACGGTTTTGGTGATCTATTTGTGAGTTCCGCGTCCCTACGCGAAGCAGATCCAATTGAACGATACCAAGGACGCGAACGAAAGAGTTCATCGATCATGTTAAGAGCAAATTGGATTGGTGTTTTCGTCGTGTTCATGTCAACGGAATCGGCTAGTTACGCCCAAGTGATCGACAGGATACTTGCTGCAAAGGAAGAAGATCGAATTGCGCTGGTGGTCGAAGAACTCGGTGCGAATGCAAAGCTCACTTCCAAAAAAGTGCTAGAAGCCCAGTGGAGCTATTCGGGCAAATACTCTGAAGGGAATTACGGTGATCGAAAGCAGACTCGTCATCGGACTAGCGGAAAAATGCATTTAGTTATCGGCCAGGACCGCTTTTGGGCAAAATATGACTATCCGTTCGTTGATTCTGAATACGATACACGGGTGGACACGTTTCTTGCCGGGACAACTCATTTCTACCGGATAGGGAATTCCAAAATCGTCAATGTAGACATTATGTGCGAACTTCCCCCTGTACCTGAGGATCTGAAGATTTACAGCGAGTTGACTGACTGTGCCCCATGGCGGGAAGGAAAGGAACGATATACTCCGAAGAAGTTCCAGGAATTCATTTCCTCCTGCAAATGGGTTGATGTCGGTGAGCCGGATAGGAGAAAGTCGCGAGAAATCTCGATTAAAAGAATTCGCCCGCCGGACCCTAACCGACCTCGTTCAAGCCGTGAGAAGAGTTACCGATTTTCTGAAATCAACGGTCAGCTAGTTTTAAGTGGGACGACATCGCGACTCGTCAGCCCACAAAAGTACGATAAAGAGGAGTACGATGTCATCGATGATTTCAATACGGCAATTGAATATCGTTCTATCGACGGATTCCTCTTACCCTCAGGACTTCACTTTGTGAGCGCGACCAGGAGCACAAATCCAGACGGTACACCATTCAAATCCTATAAGCCGGCTGAAACCAAGAACGTTACTTGGAAGCTGCAAAAGGCGAAAGTACTTGACCGATTCCCGGAAGAAATTCTCGAAATCCCTGTTCCTGCTACCGCGCGTATCGTTGATCATTGCACGAATCAAAAGGAACGTGCTGAACGGAAACAGATCGCCAACTCAGGTTGGACTCGGACCCATTGGCTGATTGTAGGTGGGCTGCTTTGTTGCATAGGTATTGGTCTGTATTGGTTCCGTCGAAATCAAAAATGAGACAAGACATGATCAAGCGATTCGCATTTTCGCTCGCGGAACTGCTCGTAGTTCTGGCAATTGTCAGTGCCGTCCTCGCTCTTCTGTTGCCTGCAATTCACTCAGCTCGCGAATCCGCACGAGTGATGAGTTGCCAAAACCAATCCAAACAAATCGCATTGGCGATCCTGTCGTTCGAGTCCGCACATCGTATGCTTCCATCCAACGGTTGGGGGTACCGATGGATTTATGATCCCAAGCGAGGAGTTGGCGTTTCGCAACCGGGTGGTTGGATCGGTCAAGTCGCACCCTACGCCGAATTCACGTTTCCAAATGCGGGCCAAGGGGCGTTGGCTGAATTTGATATGAGGACCCAGCTCAATGCTTCCAACTGGCAATTGATGCATTGCCCTAGCCGATCGTCAGGGCTGTCCCTGTCAAGTACGAGTGCAAGCCCAATCAATGCAGCTTACATGGCGATGGTTGGCAAGACGGACTACGCCGCAAACGAAGGTGATTTTATAACAGACACTCGCGGAGGCCCGTTGTCTCTGGTCGAAGGGGATAATGCTCGCTATGATTGGACATCTACCGAGAAAGCAACCGGCGTCATTTTCCTGCGTAGCACCATTCGACAAAGTGACATTACCGACGGCACTTCCCAAACATACCTTACCGGAGAAAAGTATGTTTCCCGAAACCACTATTTTGATGGAAGAGATTTGGGATATGACCAAAGTATGTTCAGCGGCGTCGATTTGGATCTCAACCGGTGGACGATTGAACCTCCGAAGCGCGATGCAAACAGTGCGAACGTTCGTCTATTCGGCGCTCCACATGCCTCGGGCTGCAATCTATCACTTTGCGACGGGTCGGTTCATCAAATAAGTTACGATATCGACGCTACTATTCATCGCTCATTCGGGAACCGGCGTGACCGACGATAACTCGTAGGCCACGGGAACCATTCCATGAACCGTATCAAACGATTGCTAGGCCGGAATGGGTTTCTGCCAGCCATACTTTTGGTAATCGTTGCGACGCAAGGGCTATCCCTCTGGATCGCGACCAGTCAGCTAAGCGTTACACGTGACGAGCCAGCAAACATGGCTGCGGGGCTGGAGTATTGGGAAACGGGCAGCTCCATGCGGTACAACGTCAACCCGCCGTTGGTTAAGCTTTGGGCAACTTTGCCTCTTTATTTTCGGGACCACATTCAAGCGCCTCGACTATCCGTCGAGTATCGAGATAGCGAACGAGAGCGTCACGAGTTTACACTCGGAACCAAGCTAATGGACAGTCTTGGAAAAGAGTTCTTTCGCAGTTTGGTGTCCGCTAGGCGGATGTGCATTTGGTTTGCGATTGTTGGCACCCTGGGCATCTATGCACTCGCCGGTTTGTGGCTCAATGAGCGAGCGTCGGTAATGGCCGCATCGATATGGGCGTTTAATCCTATCACGCTTGGCTTTGGGCCACTCATTTCCTGTGACATTCCTGCAGCAAGCATAGGCTGTTGGGCCGTGTATTGTGGCGTGTGTGCGTATCGAAATCCAAGCATCGGTGCCATTGCGATCTTTGGTTGCATGTTGGGGTTGGCAGTGCTAACCAAACTAACCTGGATACTGGCATTTCCGCTAACCATCGTCATCGTTGTTGCCTTGGCAGTAACCCAAGGTGCGAGGTCGACCAATCGAAAAAGAGTGGTTGCTGTGAGCAAAGTGGCTCCTGGACTCCTGATGGCTTTCTTGTTTGCTTGGCTTGTATTCACTGCCGGATATCGATTCCAAGGCATGTTTCGACCGTTGGCTGAGTATTCGTTTGTGTCGAATCTTTTGACTGGAAATAATAAAAGCGAGAATCGATTCGCGCACTCAATGATGGCAGATTTTCCAGTTCCAATTCCTTCCCCCATGTTGATGGGCATCGATCAACAATGGCAAGATTTTGACGATCCGCGTTACTGCTATTTGGCCGGTGAATGGCAACGTGGCGGATGGTATTATTACTACTTCATTGCTCTGATGGTCAAGCTACCGCTTGGACTGATACTCCTGTTGGTTTTCGCCATGAGAAAGCTCCGGGATTATCGCGAAGCTTGCTGGGTTTGTATGCCAATCATCGTGACTTGCTTTGTATTAGTCAGTTTAAAAACAAACATGAATGAACATACTCGTTACCTCTGGTTGATCTTGCCTCAAATCATCGTTGTCGCATCGTTAGCATTCGAGGAATCCAACAAGAAATGGAACTTTGGTGTGACAGCACTTTGGGTATGGTCCGTGTTCACCGGCATTTGGTCGTTTCCATGCGGCATTTCTTACTTCAATGAACTGGCCACTGGAATGCGAGGCGGTCATCAAGTACTAGCGGGGAGCAATGTAGATTGGGGGCATGGCTGGATCACCGCGCGTCAATGGCTTGAGCGCAACGTGACACAACATCCTGTCGTCGTAATTCCATCGTTCAGAGACAATCTGTCGATTTATGGGTTTCAGACTTCGGCACAAGCACCCACACATATCGAAGATCCTAACCCAATGGTCAACGTCCTCATTGCTGTCGATGAACGGCTCAATTTGCAACGCGATCGGGACTTTCCTGGCCCAGGGCATTCGATGATGAACTTGGCCGGTTGTTGTGTCGAGGTTTATGAAATGCATCTTCATGAACTGCAACAATTGAATTGGCACTGGGTTGTTGGGATAGGGGACAAACCTCCGAGCACCTCCAATCGCGTCACGCCAAGATCTCGTTAACGACGCGGCCATAGACATCGGTGAGGCGGAAATCGCGGCCTGCGTAGTTGAAAATTAGTCGCGTATGATCGAGGCCAAGTAGATTCAACACGGTTGCATGCCAGTCATGAATATGTACAGGATTCTCGACCGCTTGAAACCCATGCTCATCCGTCGCTCCGAATGCAAGTCCACTCTTGACACCACCACCGGCCATCCAAATCGTATAACCTTTGTTGTTGTGATCGCGTCCCGTGCCACTCTGTGCATAGGGCGTTCGACCGAATTCGCCAGCCCAAACGACGAGTGTGTCGTCGAGCATCCCTCGCTGCTTCAAGTCCGTCAGCAATGCTGCCACCGGTTGGTCCGTCGCACGACAACTCTCCGCCAGTTTGTCCTTGAGCATGAAGTGATGATCCCAACCGACCGGTGAGGTGACTTCGATGAATCGAACGCCTGACTCGGCCAGGCGGCGGGCCAGCAGGCACTGTCGACCAAAACGATCTGTCGCTAAACCAGGGCCAATTCCATAGAGCTTATAGATGGATTGCTGTTCGGAACTCAAATCGAGCAGTGCGGGAACTTCGTCTTGCATCCGAAAGGCGAGTTCAAATGACTCGATGGCTCCTTCGATTTCCGGATTCCATACGTCGCGTTGGAGCTTGCCTACGTTGAAATCGCGAATCAGATCGAGCTGGTGGCGTTGCTCAGCCAGCGACAAGCGAGAATTGCGCATGTTTTTAAGTGGCGGCCCCGGTTCCTGGTCAATCCCTAGTAAAGCGGCATAGAACCCGGGAATCTGATTCGTTCCGATCTTCGTGCCTTGGAAAATGGCCGGCAGAAATGCGCTGCCATAGTTCGCGGCACCACCGTTATCGGCGGGTGGGTTGAGCGTAATAAATCCAGGAAGATTGGTATTTTCTGTTCCCAAACCATACAGCGACCAGGCTCCGATCGAGGGTCGCGCGAACTGAAAGCTGCCAGTGTGCATCTGAATAAAGGCCTGCGAGTGGTTGGGTAAGTCGGTATGCATGCTGCGTATAAAGCAGATGTCATCCGCT
>JBEBHM010000448.1:0-7141 GCA_040080875.1 Pirellula sp. | reverse complement strand
TTTCATATGCCGCGCGCAATGCAACTAGCAAAACGCAATGGCATCCGCTTGTTCCCAATCTCGGTCGACTACCGTACGAGCAACGACCCAATTATGTTGAAAGAATTTGTTCCGGATGTGGCAGAGATAGCTCGACTCAACATGATCCTTAAGGAATGGATTGCGATGCGGCTGGGAAGATGACATTGCGAGGTTCGTCAAGATTTAACTCCGGACGCAATGTGATATCGGCGTGACGGGAACACTTCGCAATCGATAAACCATCGATCCATGTTTTCTTGATACCACTTTGGTTGTTTGCTTACCAAGACCAACCGTCCACCTTGCCTGAGAGACCGTTGAGCAGCTTCCAGAAATTTTTCCGCGATCCGAAAATCACCGAAGTAAGGTGGGTTGGCCAAAACCATGTCGTATTGACCAGGTTCACCGTAAATCCCTGTGTGATTTAGCTCCATCGTAATATTGCTGATACCGTTCAGCTTTATGCCGCGCGCTAAGCAATCTAAAGCGCGTGCGTTGGAATCTACGGCGTGAAGCTGAGCTGACGGATCTCGCTTGGCTAGCCCCAACGCAACGCTGCCGCAACCCGTACCGATTTCGAGAAGTCTCGCCCCCGGGAAAACATCCACGGCGTCCAATAGTTGTCGAGCTCCGTTGTCCAATTGACGATGCGAAAACACACCGGGACGCGTCACGAATCGAATCATCTCATCGCAATCCCGAAAAGCAAGTTCGCAGGAATAGTCTTTTCGTTTCTTGAGCTGCTTGGACTTTTCGATTAGATAGACAATGGAATCGGAAAACTTGCGGACCTTGACGCTCTTTTCGTAGCCCTTTAGCTGCTCATGTACCCATTTGTCGTTTGGATTATCGACAGAAACAATCAAGCAGCCTTCTATCGCAAGTGCACAGTACATCTGCTGAAGGATGTCCCTAGCGAGTTCCTCTTCGCCTGAGAACGAAAGGGGCAAAATCGCCATTGCAAAGTCGTCTCCGACGAGGTCTGCCGTACATTGAATCTCAAGATTTGCAGGAATCGGGTCGGGTTTTCCCATGTGTTCCATGGCCCTGTTGGCCCGATATTGATCTAGAAACCAAACCGACACCTTAGCGTTCTCATGTGACCGGGCAATCCATTCAGCGGCTTGAGCTCTGCCTGTTGAGATAGAGGCAACGGTGAACGGTTTAGTTTCAGAACGGAGGAGTGTTTCCACTCCGAGATTCGCAAGTACGTCGATGATCCGTTGCTCCTCGCAACGGGGTCCCAGTCTTCCCACAAAGGGTTCTAGTTGCTCGTTGGGGTCAGTATTCAAATCAAATCCTGGGGGACAATCGAAAGTCCATAAACAAAAAAGCTTCTTCCCTCGCAGGAAGAAGCTTGTGAGATTTCGTGATGAACGAATCTGTAATTACGAAACGGTGTGCTTTGACTTGCGTCGTATCCAACCGAATCCAGCAAGACCAACCACTGCAAGCAGTGCCATGGACGATGGTTCTGGGACCGCTGTGATGTTGAAGTTGCCTGGGTTAAACGTAGTTCCTCCGGCAACTGGGGCAAACTCTGGGTTTGCTGAAGTGCCTTGATGGGTCAGAAACCCGGAGAGAGCACCGGAATTCGGAGGGGTAACTGTCGCCGCCGCTGTAGTGAATGCGTAGACACCGTTGTCAGCAACGGTGAACGCAATCGTGCCAATGAGCCGAGCTGTTTCGACGGGTTGCCCAGTTGTTGGGAGAGCAGCCGACGAAATATTTACATTCTCGGGAGCTGGGGTGAAAAAACCGGCCATGCGGGACCGAGTGAAGGTAAAGGTCTGAGTGGCCAGCGGTGCGCCAGTATTGGTTGACACGTTGGTGGGGTTTTGAAGTTGTCGAAATTCGTTCGCAGCCACTGTCGCGTCGATAGCGCCAGGAACCGTGACGACGAATGCTGTTCGAGCACCTGGGCCTGTCAACGACACTGTCACTCCAAAAGCACCGACCGCCTGGGTCCCTGCATTTGCACTTCCGTAAATGTCAACAACCACGTTCGCTGCAGCCGCACCACTTACCGTTGTAAACGTTTGCGATCGCAATACGGGAGTTACAATTATGGCGCCGAACGATTGAGCACAAATACAACTAACCAATGCAATCGCCGTTGAAAACCGCAAGGCGGACGCAAAGAGTCTCGTTTTCCAATTCATCGCATGTACCTCTAGATGCCTAGGCAAAAGCCTAAAAAAAATCCTTAAATCCCAGCGTTTGGTGGCTTGGGGAAGGGTTGTTAATTGTCCGCATTATGAACCGTGACAAATCCGATTGCAACGACTTTTTCGATTTAATTCCAGAAATCGCTTTCGGTAAATTATTCGCGTCGGATTCACCAGGGCTGAGCGTTCCATAATGCCAAAAGTACTCTTGCCGTCGTCGCGTTTACCGGAATGCGATTGGGAAAACCTACAGTGAAACCTACAGTGCTTTTTCGGCGCGGCAAAATCTGATTGGGGTTTCACTTTCCAAATCGTCCAAAACCATGGCCAATTCACCGGAAAGCAATTGATCGAGTTGCTTTCCAACGATTTCGGCCCTCCAACCTACCAAAAGACTGGGGGGCGAATTCACGTCGCCGTTGGGGTCTAACCGATACTTTACGAAGTCTCGAAGATCGTCGGATGTCGCCACGATCGCTGGCGAAATTTTTTTGGTACGACAAATATAGGCCAACGCGGCAGAGAGAAACTGGGTGACCATCGCGGGTGGCTGGCCTTTGCCATAACGTTGTCGCCGAGGCCAAATCGGAGGTGGTTGATTGAGCGATTCCTCGATTGCTTTGGTTAGCTCGGGCAAATGCTGCTTCATGTGTCGATGTTCCATTCCTCGCAGGGACGAAATTCGTCGGGCGTCGGACGTACCACGACGGGCTAGTTCGATCATAAGGTCGTCTCTTAGGATCTTCCTTGGCGGAATATCCCTTTCTTTGGCCTTCGTCTCGCGCCAACTCCAAAGCCCTCGCACGATCGATAACGAATTGCCTGAGAGTGATTGAATTCCGCTGATGCGATACCAGTTCTCGCTCGATTCATACTCGCCGAGTTCCTCTTGCCATCTCCGCGTCTCTTCCTCGAGCCATCCGATGCGATCGAGTTTGCCCAGTTGATTTGTGAGCGTCTTGTACAGTCGCGGCAAATCACGAACATCTTGGGCCGCATATTGAAGCTGTTGAGTGGTCAATGGTCGTACCCGCCAGTCCGATCTCGTTTCTTCCTTATCAAGGATCGCACCGGTAAAACGGTGCACAAGATTCCCGTACGACGCTGGGTACTCAAACCCCAGAAAAGCAGCTGCAATCTGGATGTCAAATAATTTATGCATCAGCCGTTTCGTCGCTCGATAGCAAAACAACGTTTCTTCGCGTCCAGCGTGGACGATGACCGTTACGTTGGCATCGACTAGGCTCTCCCAAAAACAGCCTAAGTCGCCACACAAATAGGGATCGATAATCGCGATGTCGTCGTCGACCGCTACTTGAACCAAACACAATTCGGGACGGTACGAATCCTCCGCAACAAATTCCGTATCGAAAGCGACCAGTTGTCGTTCTTTAATCTTGTCGCACAGCTGATGGAGCGAATCCAGGTTTGTGATATAACTGAAATGTTCGTTCAAGCGCTGCCCTGCTTGTTGACCGTTGCATCGTCGATCCTGAAATGCCCCCTCGGAGGTTTGCTGGATGGACTCGGTCGCAACCTTGCAAGCTCGGCGGAATGCTATCAAACGCCGTATTTGTACACAAAATCCTGGCAAGCAACAACGACAGCAGCGGTAACTGGTCAGATTCTAAATCGAATCTTGCCGATTGGATGCACTGAGGAAATCCACTAATTTGAATGAAAAGACCGGATTACTTGTTAGCGCTCGATCTTTAGACGAAGCTCGCTCGGTGATCAATTTGGGGGCTGCTTGGCTTGACATCAAGGAGCCGTCGATGGGGTCCCTTGGTCGCCCGTCGACCGATTTGATACGTGCTTTGATTCGATGGCCTATGCCGGAAAATATCGGGCTGAGCATCGCCGGTGGCGAAATCCGCGACTGGACCAGCGACCTTGATCAAAGCATAGCAGGCATCTTGCCTAGCCGGTTTTTCCTGAAAATCGCACTTGCGCACAGCTCGGGATTATCATGGCGGAGTCTCGCTTCAAGGATTGCTTCGAGTTTGCGGCATCCATCCCAGCTCATATTGGGTTACTACGCTGACTTCGCTCAGGCCGACTCGCCTGCTTGGAGAGACGTGGTCGATGCATCGACTCGCCTGGGAAGTCGATATGTACTGATGGATACTTGCCAAAAGGCACGCGGTCGACTCCTCGACTATCATTCCGCATCAGCGTTACAGGAGATGATTTCGTGGGCACATCAGCATGGATTAAGGGTCGCATTAGCAGGTTCGTTGCGTCTGGAGGACCTCAGTGAATTAGAGAACGTGGGAGCCGATTGGCTTGGCATGCGCGGGGCTCTCTGCAAGAATTCCGAGCGAACAAGCGAGCTTTGCCCCGAGCTTCTTCGTCTCGCACTCTCCATGTTTCCATCCTCCTCACGGATTGAGGGTCTCAGCCATGTCATCCGGTAGCGAACGCGACAGGCCCTGCGGCGTCCTGCGTCAGGGCACCAAGATCGTAGGTTGCATCGCCATGCCAGAAGAAAGCGAGGTCTTTATTCAAGAGTTCAATCACTGCTACGGTCAATTGCGGTTAGAAGTGTCGAACCCGGTCCCTGAGAGCCCGACTAGTCCCGCAAATCCTCACACGTTCCGACTGCCAATGTGGTTTCGCCACGTTTGGCAGGAACACAAGCCAGACTCGTGATTATTCCTGTTTGCAATGCCCATGGGGATTGAGCTATAATCCTCGGGGTCAATCGACGAGAGCTGATTGATTCCCGCCTTCTCCTCGCCCAACGACTAACTCCTGCGATAGCACGCTGGAACAGATAGTCTCTTTTTGAGTATTCGACTTCAATCATCGACTGATTTTCCGAACCTTGCCTCCGCACTCCCAGCCACCATCTTTCCTCAACACCGTTTTTTACGGACGGATTGCTCGTTTCGTAATTGCACTGGGACTCGGGCACGTGAATTTCGTCGTGGCTCAAGACTCGCCGGTAGATGCTCGAATTTCGGACGAATGGAACAAGACCATTCGGCCTCTCATGGAAAAGCATTGCGGTGATTGCCACATGCAAACATCCAACGAAGGAGGCATGAATCTCGACGACTATGTGAATCTGGACAAAATCCGCCAGCATCCCAGCACTTGGGAGCAAATCCGAGGGGTGATTCGCGCCGAAGCGATGCCACCCCCAAAAGAATCCCAATTGAAGAGCGACGAGAGAACCAAGCTAACCGCATGGATCCAATCGGCGCTTCACGAAGTCGATTGCGGCTGTGCCCCGCCTCCTGCGCCTATTACCCTGCGTCGACTGAACCGGCACGAGTATGACAATACCGTGCGTGACTTGCTCGGATTGGATATCCAACCATCGAACGCCATTTCGTTCGTTTCGGACGACGTCGGCAATGGGTTTGATAACCAAGGTGAAGTACTTACTTTGCCGCCGATCGTTCTCGAAAAATATATGCAAGCTGCGGCTCACATTGCCAAGAGTACGATCGAGACCGACATCGAGCGACTGCGAACACAACGATTTGAAGGGGACTCGCTTTCTTTTGGTGTCAAGAAGTCGTTTCCGCTGCGAGTATCCAAGGGGACGTATCAGTTGCAAGTCCGAATGCGGTTTGGTGAAAAACAGCCGGACACTTGCAAAGCACGTATCCTGCTGGGGGACAAGCTTGTCGCCGAGCACGACGTTGCGACTAAGACGGACGGACCGAGCAGAAACAATAACAGTTTTCGACATACTTTGGAAATCGAACGAGGCGAGCACGTGCTGACCATCGAGTATGCCGATGATAGCGAACCAGAAAAGCGTACCGATGGTTCCCGCAAGCTGGTCATCGAGTCTGTTCGAGTCACCGGTCCTGAGACGGGCCTGCCTGCGTTTCCTCCTGCACATGAGAATTTCGTCGTAACCGTTCCTGAACAAAAAGATGCGCCCGAGGACGCACCGATTGGATTCACCGTTGCGGTGCATCGCGTGTTCAGGAACTTCTTGCCAAAAGCCTATCGCAGACCCGTCACTGCGGACGAGCTGCATGCCGTCGTTTCGATTTGCGAAGGAGCTCATCGGGAAGGGTTTTCGTATGAAGAGTCGCTGCAATTCGGACTGCAAGCGGTTCTGGTTTCGCCGAATTTTGTTTTCCTCAACGAGAACAGCCAACCCGGAAAGCCGCTCGATGATTTTGGAATAGCCTCGCGACTTTCCTATTTTCTATGGTCGACGATGCCGGATCCGCTGCTTTGGGATCTTGCCGAAGCGGGCCGGTTGCAAGACCCAGTTGTCCTTAAACAGCAAGTCAGCCGCATGCTGGATAGCCCCAAAGCAGACGCCATGCTGAAGGGATTCTTTGCTCAATGGCTGGGTTTGCGAAACCTAAACAAAATCGATATCGACCGTGAGAAGTTTCCCATTTGGAACCCCAAACTGAGCGCGGCCATGCTCAAGGAAACGGAGCTCTTTTGTGGCCACGTCCTCAGAAACGGCTCGTTAGCAGACTTTACGTCATCCTCCTTCACATTTGTTAATCCAAGACTGGCGGACTTTTATGGACTGCAGTTCGAAGGCAAGACGCCATCGGAAATGTACATCCGGTCGGGCGAAAGGCGGTTTGGCAGCGAACGACGCTCGGGAGCTTTTGAGGACGAGGACAAATGGATTCGAGTCGAGCTGGAAAAAAACCGAAAAGGTCTGTTAACCCATGCGGCTGTGCTTGCCTTGACCTCCAACCCTACCAGAACTTCCCTAGTAAAGCGTGGAAAATGGGTCTTGGAGAATATTTTAGGTGATCCTCCACCGTCCGCCCCTCCCAACGTGCCATCCTTAGAAGCAACCGAGCAAAAACAAGGTGTTTCATTGAGAGAAAGGCTGGAAATCCATCGGAGCAATCCTAGTTGCGCGGGCTGCCACAAACTGATGGACCCGATTGGACTTGGGCTAGAGAATTTTGATACCATTGGTAGATGGCGAGAAAAAGACGGCGACGTCCCCA
>JBEBHM010000447.1:0-7149 GCA_040080875.1 Pirellula sp. | reverse complement strand
GATCTGGAAGAGTCCATTGTCGGTTACGGTCCCAGAACTGACAAATCGGAATTCGATCGAGTCGTTGCCGTCCGGATCATCCGAGCCCAAATTCCCAACCAGAAAACCGGGCAGAACATTTTCAGCCAGGGTGTTGCCGGAAAGCGTGATCGACGTACCTTGCTCATTGACGTCGGTCACGTTGATATCGAATGAGCGTTCAAAAGGTAAGGCACCCGAATCCGTGGTTCGGATCCGGACCTTCATCACGGGCTTGGTTTCGAAATCGATTGTCGTATTCGTGAACAACCGATTCCCAACAAGTCGGAAGCTTGCATTGTCATCGCTGCCTGTTCCAGCGACCAACGAATAATTGAAGAAATCATTCGCGTTGGGGTCTGCGGTGGACAGCGTACCAATCAGTGTTCCGACAGGCGTATTTTCCACAACGGTGGTGGCGGAAAGATTAAGATTCGTCGGCGGGAGGTTGTTAAAGAATAGACCAAAGTTGACGTTTCTCAGTGGTGCTGGAGTTTGCGTGACATTCCGCACTCCGTTGGCTGGGAGAGTATAGTTCCATGAACCCGTCGGAATCACTTTGACTTGCGAATTGCCAGGTGGTAAATCAATACCCACGTACCCTTCGGCGTTGCTAACACGCCCAACCTCGATCCCGGATATTGACATCGACCATGAAACGATGGATCCCGCATCCGCCCCAACAAGATCCGAAGCTTCTAGTCCCCAAATGCCGGTCGCAAGCAATCCATCGAATTGACTCAAGGGTGAATCAGGGATAAACGGACCGGTATATGGAAATGAGCCTGCATAAATCGAATCCAGTGCTTCGTCGTCGAAGATGGTTCCGAGATACCCTGTGTCGCTACCACCGACGAAGCTAGCAAGGGTGACTCGTATGCCCGTTGGACTAATCAATGTCAATCTTAGATCTCCCATAAACGTATGGGTGATTCGGACGGTCACATTGATGTCTTCGATTAGGAAGGAATCGGGGACGTTGATGGGCGACACCACGGTCATCAAGTCAGGGATAGGCACGGCGCCCAACGAGGCGTAGTTCGTTGTCGGATCCAAGGCACCATTTCCATTGCGGTCCAGGAAAGCCAAATGTCCGGGCACTCCATTTTCGCCGGCGTTGACGGCCCCATTTCGGTTGATATCTTCGAAAACAAAGCCGTACATGCGTCCGTTCTTTGCGAATCCTAAATCCTTGCCGACGTTGAAATCCGTTGGGCTCGTGATCGTGACGGTCTGCGAACCGCTGGCTGGGCCACTCGATATCCATCCGGGTATGGAACCTCGGATCACGTGAGTTCCGATAGGCAGCGTTAGGAATGCATAATAACCAGTCGAATCGGTAAATGCCCTCGTCTCGCCTGCGTCATAGGTCGTGCTAAGATTGGCGTCGACATATGCAAATCCTGCCTCGGTGATGGGAATATCTGACGTTGCGCGAACCATATCACCCGCGAAATCCTCGTAAAACTCTCCTGAAACGGCAGTACTTATCGCGGTACCAACCAAATCCACCACGAACGCGGCTTCGTCTGTGTCGTTGCTATTGATCGTTAGCAGTCCGTTTTGTACGCCTGGTGCTGTCGGCGAAAAGCGAATTCGAATAGTGCGAGATTCCCCCACTCCGATCGTCGCACCAGCAATTCCAGCGTCGATAAAGAACGGGCCTGTTATCGAGTTGCTCGCAATCGTCAACGGGCGTGTCCCCTGGTTTCGAACTCGGTAAGCAAGGCTTGCACTCTTCCCAAGATTGACGGAGCCAAAATTTTGCAAACCGCCGCTAGGTATCTCGGCCGTGGTGGAGACCATGGAAATCTCCGGAATGCCAATACCCTTGACAGCTGTGGCTGCATTCAATCGACCGTATCCGACTTCGAAGTTCTTGCCGGAATTAATGTCGAATACGTAGCCACCGAACAAGTCGGTCGTGCTGCGTAGATAGCTTCTTAACAACGCTGGAGACATCGGTTCATTGAGTTCGACAGCGCGCGATAACACTAGGGTTGCAATTCCAGACGCCAGTGGGGCAGCCGACGAGGTGCCACCAAATCCTGTCGACCCGGTGCCGGTGTAGTCGTCGGTCGAATACCCATCCGAACTCGTTCGGTCCGTCGTATCGATGGCCAAGAAGCCGCTTCGAGTGTCATTGCTCGGTGTAACTATGTCGAGGTCCGTTCCAAAGTTGCTGTAGTTGGATCGCTGCGCAAAATTGTTGGTTGCTCCAATGGAGATGACTCCCGGCGTGACCGCTGATTGGCTCGAAGGGTATCCGACAACCGAGGAAAAACCGTTGCCGCTCGAAAAAAAGTAAGTCGCCCCAAGGCCTTGCCGGCCCAGCGTAGTTCCCCAGGTCAACGCCGTGTTGATGGCGTTGCTAATACCGCCGCCGCCCCACGAATTGTTGACAATATCGGCAGATTTCCATGTCCCCAAACCGTTTTTCGTACGGCCGGCTGCATAGTAGAGTGCACCCGCGATATTCGCATCACTCGCCACAAAGTTGCCGTCAAACATCTTAAGGCTCATCACCTGCGCTCGGTAGGCGGCTCCGGCAACGCCGAGCAAGTTATCGCCACGTGCTGCTGCTACTCCAGCAACCGCCGTGCCGTGACGATCCGCTCCTAAGGGCTCCGAATTTCGCGTATCAAACACGAAATTCCACCCGTTCACGTCATCGATCCATCCATTGTTATCGTTGTCGACGCCGTCACCCGGAGTTTCGCCAGGGTTCACCCAAATGTTGAGATCGGGATGTGTCGATTGCACTCCATCATCAATGATAGCAACTACCAAACTGGAGGATCCGCCCGGTATCACGTCCCACGCTTCGGGCAAGTCCGAGTCGGCATCCACTACGCCACCTCCTTGCCCAGTGTTATTCAGGTGCCACTGATTGTTCAACCGAGGATCATTGGGGCTGTAAGCCTTTTCCCACGTTTGGTAGAAGTTAGGGGAAGTCCAAGCAACACCGGGTACGCTCGCAATCGCATTGCCGACGTCAAGGGTCGCTTTGCCATAGCCAGCTCGGACAGTCGCGATGAACTGATCGCTGGTTCCGTCCAACGGACGGAACGACGAAAACTCGGGTCGGCCGGCAAAGAAATCATCGGCGGATGTGTTCGATTGAAGTGCAACGATGATCTCGTTGAGCAAAACGGCTTCGTTGTTCGATTCGGAATTAACAAATACAGATGTGGTGAAATCTACCCCTGCGATCGACTGGATGTTCGATACCAATTCCGACGTGATCGGAGAGAGCGACTCGTAAACTCGAACGTTGGGCGTAATGTCCCTCACGAACCTTAAATCCGAGGGCAACTGAACCTCGGCTCCCGGCTTGACGCCGACCGTGATCCGGCTTGGATTGGAGACCAGTTCCACCGATTCTTGGCCGACTTGGAATTCGATTTCAGACTCGGTGTGACCGATCAGCGCTTTCATTTGCTGTTGAGAATCTGCCAATCCGGGTAGTAAATCCACAGCTAGCAGTTGTCGTAACTCAAGTCTTTCGATTCGCGGTCTAAGTCGATTTCTTAACTGAGATCGAGAATTACTCATGAACGTAGGTCTCCAGTAACCAGGCTATCAAGATGCAGTACGGTGAAGCGTTAAAGTCACCGTACATAGTAACAAGGGAACAGCCGATTTTGTTAAATTAAACACCCAAAATCCAGGGCGCAATCGGAAAAAGCGGCAAAATCGGTGGGTTCACACATTCAGCTCGGGTCGCTGCGCAAGAAGACGCTCATGCCGAATACTTCTTCAAAAAGATCGCCCGATTGGCGGACGGTTAACTGCTCTAGCGACACATCCTCGATCCCGTGGGTCGTGATGATCAATCGATCCCCGTCCCGCCCGCTCCGAATATTGCTGATTCGTTGCGACCGAGATTCGTCCAAAGCGATCGCCAGCCTTAGGATGGCCGACAGTTTTGCGACGGCCACTCGGTCGTTTCGGTCGAGCGTCGCATAACCCTCATGATCCGGCTGAGGAGACGACCGCCGATGGTACCGGACCACCAACGCAACCAACAACACATCTCGGACGGACAATCCGAACAGCTCGCTATTCCGAATAATGTACATTGCATGCTTGTGGTGACTGCGAGCGTTAATGAAACTTCCAATCTCATGCAACAACGCAGCCAGATACAAGATCAACTCCATCCGTTGGTCCAACAGATGCTCTTCCGAGAGGTCGGAAAATAACTTGCGAGATAGAGTTGCCACATGCCGTGCATGCGTTTCATCGAAGGACATCTTTCGGCCTAAATTGATGGCAGATCGAATGATCTGATTTCGAAACTCGGCCGTCCAGGCGTCTCGCACGGCCAAGTCGCTCAGCAATCCATCGCGCAAATTGGTGTCGGCGATATGGATTTGGTCGCATTGGAATTCATTGGCGAGCAACACGTAGCTCATCAAACCAGGCCATACCGTTTCCGCATCCGCATAGCTCAGGCCGTAGCGAGATACCAACTCTTCTTCTTTGAGATGCGAAATCGTCTTGGCAAACTCCGACAGGCTTTCTGTCGAAATATCGCACATTTGTTTTGAGAACGGCACCCCTCCGATATTGGCTGCCGCCAAGCGAACATCCCCTCCGATGGCGACCATTTGAATCTGCTTGTCAGAATCTACGTGCTCGTAAATCTGGTGCACGAGCCGATGAATTTGGGTTTCGATGATCGCTCGCTGTTTTGCTTGCGACGTATTGAGCTTGTCGACTTGCTCGATCAGCCTAAGCGATCCGAGACGGTAAGTATTCGAAAACAACACGTTCCCGCCTCGAACCACCAGCACTTCAGTACTGCCGCTGCCCACCTCGACCACCACCGTCTTTACGGAAGCAAGAACCGGATTCGATTGGAGCAGAGGTTGGATGCCCATGTAGGTAATGCGGTTCACCTCCGCCTCGTCGAGCGATTCGACCTCAAGGCCGGTCGCGATGTACATGCGATCTATAAAGGCAAGCCGATTGCTGGCTTCACGAACTGCGCTGGTTGCCACCACCCGAACTTGATCTGGTCTGGCAATTCCATATTCCAGCATCAAGCGTCGATAGCTTTTCAGGACCACGGCGCATTCCTCAATGCTTTGCCGTCGAATTCGCTGCGACGTAAAGGTGTCTTTACCCAACGACACGCCTTGCGAAACTTCTTCCAGAATCCGAACCGAGCCTCGCGAATCGATCTCGGCGATGGCCATGCGCACGCTCGTCGCACCGATATCGACGACCGCCACCGTTCTGGCAATGGCGCCAGCCGCTGCGGGCGTACGATTTACTTTGCCAGAAGTCATGGCTGCCTAAGATAATGGGAGTAACGGATATTCGTCTCCTTGGATGATAGCCTGGAACCGTCGCGGGTTGTAGGCTCATCCACCGTGTTTCTCCCTGGCGATGGGAGCGATTCGTTAGATGCCAGCAATTCGCCCGCCATCAAAACCAACGAGAGCATGCTAATCCGTTCAGTAAGTCGTGTCACGCGAGGCTTATCGATTTGGAGCCTCATGGCCGTGTCTTCTTCGACTCACGAATGTCCTGAAATTGTTGTTTTAGCTTGGTCACCATTTCAGGATACTTGTTGATTAGGTTGTTCGTTTCCGCCAAGTCGTCCTGAAGGTTATAGAGTTGGCCCGCCGGTTCATTGGATCGAGGGACGGTACCTGCTTCCGGTCTCAAAAAAAGTGCCGGTTCGTGCCCTTCGATCCACTTCCAATGCCCTGAACGAAGGGACTTGCCCACGACGAGCGTGTTGCGTTTGGCTTGGCCCGCGTTCGGTTTTTCCAACAAGTCTGGCAAGAAGCTGATGCTATCTTCACCGGCGTCGTCCGGGAGTTTTGCCTGAACAATTTCGGCGATCGTGGCCATCACATCGGTGAAACATATTGTTTGTTGCGAGACAGAGTCTGGTCTCACGCGTTGGGGCCATCGCACGATAAATGGCACTCGATGACCTGCCTCCCAATGCGAGCCTTTCATGCCTCGCAAACCACCGCTGGAATCATGCCCCGTCCGCTTTACGTCTTCTGGGTACCAAGTTGGACCGTTATCGGACGTGAAAAAAACAATTGTATTGTCGGCGAACTTTGCGGCGTCCAACGCTCCAAGCACGCGACCGACCATCGCGTCGACCATCATGGCGAAATCACCATACATCTCCGCCCCGCTTCGCCCTCGAAACTCCGCCGTAGGTAGCCAAGGCGTATGAGGTGCAGTGAGCGCCAAATAAAGCATCAGAGGTTTATCGTCCGACAGTTTTCCGTGCCGCTCGATCGCCGCAATCGCTTCGTCTGTAAAACGTGGCAAAACGTCCTTTAATTCCAATCCCGGTGCGATTCCACCCTCCCGCCAGTACTCACCTTGGATACGTGACCAGCCCGGAGTATTGCGTGATTCGATGTGCGCCGTAGGGGCTGCGACTGCACGGTCCCCTTGGATGTAAAAATAAGGAGGAATATCTGTCGAGGCTCGCATGCCGAAGTATTCTTCGAAGCCGCGATCCGCGGGACCACCCGGCAATCGTTTGTCGTAACCATCCTCTTCAAACCCTAGATGCCATTTCCCCACCATGGCCGTCCGGTAGCCATGCGACTTTGCCAACGACGCGATGGTGGTTTGCCCCTCTTCGATCAGAGGCTTCTTGGGCCATCGCGAAACGTCTGTTCGAAACGGATACCGCCCCATCATCAATCCATAGCGAGATGGGTGACAAACTGGGCCAGCCGCATGAGCATCGGTAAATCGCATTCCCTCACGAGCCAAACGATCTATGTTCGGCGTTGCGATCTTAGAACTTGCGTTGAAGCATCCGGGGTCGCCATATCCCATGTCATCAACCAAGACGATCAGGATATTCGGTTTCGAGGATTCGGCCGCCGCCGACCTAAGATTCGAGGATATTTGTTCGCCGAACACAAACAACGCTACGAAAAAAACAAGGTATCGTAAATTCATGTTCAGTCGATTTCTCAAATGAATAGGTGCAACTTTGTGTTACTTAGCCAGTGAGTTATTTGCCGAAATGATGGTGCTCAATTCTGCCGTTGCGGAACGCGTCAAGCGTTTACAACGCCTCGAAAACCTTGACGGTTTCCACTCTATGCGAGCAGAATTGCGCAAGCTCATATAGTT
>JBEBHM010000446.1:0-7151 GCA_040080875.1 Pirellula sp. | reverse complement strand
CATCTTCAGGGCCATAAAGCCGCTCCAGCGATGCACAATGCTCGCGATGCAATTGAATGCACTTCTCTAACTCGCCAGCAAGCCCATAGGCTGTAGCCAAATTATTAAAGATAGAAAGCGTCACCGGATGGTTTGGTCCGTAACCGGCAACTAAGTACTGATAGGTTTCCTGGCTGACCGGCAATAGTTCTTTCATGCGTACGAGGAATTCGGGATCGCCATTGAATCGACCACACGCTACTAACAAAGCGTTGAGAGTAGCTGCGGATCTGCTGCTCCGTAGTCCGTATAACTTTAGGCCTACTTGGTAAGCTCGCTCAAGCAAAGCTCTCGCTTCGTGATGCTTTCCAAGGCTACTAATCTGATTTCCCAAGTTCATTCTTGCATTGTTCGTTGTCGCATGCTCATCACCGTACTGCTCTGTAGCTGACTCTAGGGATTGTCGGAAGCTCTCAATGCCCCGGTCAGTGTCGCCATGACTCAAATAGGCATACCCAGAGTCGTGAAGCGCTTCGCATAACTCCGACGTGAGTTCGCCACGTTGTTTTAGCATTGGAATGAGTTTGTCGTAAATCTCGACGGACTCTCGAGTCTTGCTTGCCTGCGAATATGCGAATCCGAGACTTAAATTGGCTTTGATTGCGATCTTGGAATCCTTGCCACTAAGAGTTTCCGCATTCAAGGCACTTGGTTCAAGTATCGAGATCGCATCTTCATAGCGATGCATTGCCGCAAGCGCATTTGCCAAGTTGATATCGACATTCAATCGCGACAATTTGTCGATGTTCGAATCGCGTGTATGCTTGACTGCCGCTTCGGCAACCCTCAAGGCGTCTTGAGGAAAACCTAAAGCGCCAAGAGTATTCTGGAGTACGTCGAAGAGACGCAATTTGGAATTGTCGCCAGAATCCGGCACAGCTTCAATGGCTGCAATCGACTTACGTATGTTCTGCCCAAGTCTTTCTCTCAATTCGACGTCGTCTAGTGGAGAGCCGGCCGGGTTGATATCTGACAAGATAGCGAGGATCAAGTCAAGTTGCGATCCGACTTGTAACTGCTTTGCCTCCGCAGACTTCCTGGCATCAATAGCCTGCACGGCAAACCAACTACTAATAGTAGTGCCGGCGATCAAAAGTCCCGCCACTGCCGCGATTCCAATCGACAGTCCAAGGTTTCTCGAAACAAACTTTCTGAATCGATAATTGAGAGAAGCTGGTCTTGCCACGACAGGTTCGTTGATCAGAAACCTTTGAACGTCTGCAGCGAAATCGCTAGCGTTTTCATAGCGACGTATGCGATCTTTTTCCAACGCCTTCATCACGATCCAGTCCAGTTCACCACGCAGCGCCTTGGCAAGTTTGCGGGGATTGGTTTTCCGCTGAAGGCTAATGTCAACGATGCGATCGCGAGTCGAGCTCAGTCGAACGCTGGGAAATTGCGGGTCGATTTTTGTCAGCTCCTGATGGAACCTGAGTTTGTCATTTATAAAGAGTGATGGATCAATGGGTGTGCTACCGGTCAGTAGCTCGTACAGAATGACACCGAGGGAATAGATGTCCGTGCGAGTGTCGACCTCCAGGTCGTTGCGTTCGAATTGTTCCGGGCTGGTATAAAGAGGTGTTCCAACAAATTCCCCATAGCGAGTAAAGACTAACTTGTCGGTGAGCCTCTCATAATCACGAAGCGCCTTGGCCAATCCGAAATCGATGACTTTGGGAACTGGTCTTCCATCGTACTGGGTCACCAAGATATTGGGGGGCTTTAGATCGCGGTGCATGATCCCTTGTTGATGCGCATGCTGGACGCCCTTGCACACATCCGCAAAAATTCTTAGCCGCTCAACAATGCTCAACTGATTGGAATTGCAGTACTCTACGATTGGAATTCCCCGCACCAATTCCATCGCAAAGTACGGTTGATCGTCGGGAGCGGTACCCGCGTCAAACACACGGGCAATGTTGGGGTGGTCCATTCTCGCCAGTGCTTGCCGTTCGGCGTCGAACCGTGCTAGAACGTTTTTCGAATCGGAATCTGAACGAGTGAATTTGAGCGCGACGTAGCGACGGACAGGCGTTGTCTGTTCTGCCATCCAGACTTCACCCATTCCGCCTACCGCAATGAGTTCAAGTAGCGTATACGGACCGATCTGCATCGACTCTTGATACCGAGGTGCGTATTTTCTCGTTTCATCCTCTGGTTCCGATGACGGAAAGGAACCGGTGGAGATTGGATTGTTTGGGTTAGCATTTTTGAGCAACCATGCGCGATCCGAGCTCTCGATCCCTCCATGCTGAAGGACAGAGTTCGGTCCAGAGGGTTGGTTGCCTGCACGCCCGTGGACCATGAAATCGAACCCCTCCTGATCATCGAAGTATCGTCGCAATGAGTCCGCAAAGTCTGGGTTGTCTGCAAATAACCTCTCACGTTCTGGTGGCACGCCGGCTTTCACAGCCTCCTCGTACTTATAGATGATTTCGTCGATGGTTGGACGGTTCATGGTTTAAGGCTTGTTGAATTCGACCCGCGGCGAGGATTGCTTCAGCGAATACTCGGCCGAGAGGTTCGAGAATTCTCTAAAGAATGCATCTATGGTTTCGAATCCTTCGTGGGACTCGGTCCGTTTTGTCGATCTAGAATATCGTGCATTGTCGGGCTGGATTCTAGTGTGAAGGCGAGAATTTTCGAGCGAACCAAAAACCCAAGAGTTCGCGTGAATCGAATCCAGTTTGTGTAGCTTGTCTTCCAAGGTTTTCGTGTCGATGGTGCCAGTCCCCTGCTCTTTGTCATTCTTGGACGGTAAGACACTTGCCATCCTCTGCAAACCTCCCGATCCGCCCTCGGCAGATGAGTCTGCTGCGGGGATGATTATGTTTTGCAACAGAACTTGATTCGAAATGCGAGATTGCACAAACGACAAGTCGGCTGCCGTCACACGTCGATCTTTAGTGATATCTCGCAAATCATCCACAGAGATGATCGTATTGGATATGACAGACTGGACGAGCGATAAATCGCCCGCTGTTACGCGGTAGGGAGAATCTTGATTGATATCACCCAAGGCATGTCCAACGTAATAAACTTCGCGTGTAGCGAGCCCCGTATTCCCATTGGCCAAAACCATAACCTGAAGCCATGTGTTTTGAATCGCGTTGTCCGCCCATCGCAATCGAACGCGAGCCGGACTCGATGCCGTGCCCGCGGTTACGGCGATTTGTGTGGGTGCAGGGGCAAACGGCCATTCGCTGGGGGTTACTACTCCCGATACACCGGACGGCGCCATGCGAAAGACAAAGTCCGAAATCGAAAGACTCTGCGTTGCGAGTCCAGCAACGTCAAAGACTATTCCATTGATCCCCATGGAACTGTTGACAACGTTTGCCTTCGACAAGGACTGAGTGACAGGACTTGATTTGGCGAGGACACGAATCGAGTCAAGCGACCCCTCCACCCCAAAGAGTGAGTCGTAGGATGAGCCCGCATACCAGACGCTGCGTCGTGCAACCCCTGGGGTCGCATAGAGCGTGAAGTCAACATTGGCAGTCCCACCATCCTTGTCGGTCGCTGTAATTACAACGAGTTGGTTGCTGATCAGCATGGTTGGCACATAAGTCCAGGTCCAAGAACCATCCGCGAATTGCGACACAGATCCGATGGACGCTGTTAGTTGGACGCCGTCGCCAGCGACGTCACTCCAAGTTCCCGTGTTCTTAACGGTCGTAAAGGCAACTCCAGAAACCGAGGACTGCGATCGCGTCAAATTGGGGGGAGCATTGGCGATCGAAACCGTTGTTTGCGAAATGGAAGACAAGGGTGGCGAACCACTGTCGGTGACACGCAATGCAATCGTTCGAACTCCATTGTCTGGAAAAGAAACGCTCGGATTTGCGCCGACAAAATCGACATCGAACTGAACGCCGTCGTATTGGAGATCCCAGGCGTAGCTGAGCGTTGACCCTACATCTGGGTCAGTGCCTGTCCCGTTCAATACAATGGCGACACCCTCGACCGCTTGGTAAGGACTGCCTGGAATGGAAGTCGGCGCTTCGTTGGCGTTCGCTACCAACACGCTCAAAGATCGCTCGAAAGTAAATCCGCGAGAATCTTGAACTTGGACTCGGATCGAGTAGTTATTTTTAGTTTCGAAATCAAAGACTGCTGCGGTTTGCAATTGACCGTTGGCAATTGCGAAGAGAGCATTGTCGGTAGAACCTATCCCGTTCACCAATGCATAGCTATAAGTCTCGTCGTTATCCGGATCGATGGCGCCCAAGGTGCCAACTATCGTACCTGCTAGCGAATTCTCGAGGACTGTATTGGGGGTTAAAGTGATATCCGTGGGTGGACCCGCGACGCGGGTGGTTGAATGAGCGGACGTCGGTGTGAGTTGACGCTGTCCCGTATTGTCGATTGCAACGCTGTAAAAGCGATACGTGCTGCCCAAGGTCCCCGAATAGGTTGTGGTTATCAGAGACGTGTTGCTTAAGAATCGAGAGTAGGCAGAACCATTGGTCGACACATACAGATCGTACCCCGCGATTCCGGCCCCACCTGAGTCGTCGGCCCCGTTCCATTGGATTGCAAAATTGGCGGTGCTAGTGATCGCCGGAAGCGATGCAACGTTGCTAGTTGGCAGTCCCGCATCGATGGTAATACGAGCTTGCCTGTTAGAATCGACGCCAAGGGATGGATCGAGCGGATCGACTTGATCGGTGGCGATGAACAGTTGGCTATCGAACGAAATCAGAGCGACATTGCGAATCTCGGTCCCGGTAGCAAGCCCCGCTTTGGGCTGGATGGTGTAGGTAAAATACCCCTTGCCTCGCCCGGTGCCGTCCTCCGGAGGCAAGAAGCCGGTAAGCACATCTGGTGGCAGTTCAGTTGCGGGATCGAGGCTCTGAAAGATGGCAAACACTTCACCAGTTGCAGCTCGCAACCCGATTTCGATCGCGACAGCGAACGTCTTGCCATTGTAAGTGATCGTGCGAGTGGTCCGAAAGCTCTGACTGTTTGCAGGAATAGAGATTCGTGTATCGCCAAATCCAACTTCGGTCAGTCGGAAAGTAGACCAATCGAAATTGGTAGAGAGCATGTCGCTGATGGTGACATTCTGAGCCGGCGCCGTCGCCCATCGCGATGCTGGGGCTGGAGTACCGTCTGTTTCAACACTGCCCGGACCGTAGTTTTCGAACTCAATGCGGTAAGGGATTGCTGAACTCGATGCGACGAAGGACAACGTACCGAAACCAGCACCAGCACGCTTTTCGTTGGGATCGACGGCGTTTGAAACTGCGTTTGCACCACTTCCTCCGATGCCGCCACCGGGAGGTGGCTGATCCTCGCTCCTGGGTTGCGGCGTGCACAATCCACTTTTTCGGGCTTCATTTTCTGCAAAATCGTTCCCGAAGCTGCCTCCAAAGTATCCTCCAACGATACCTCCAATTATTTTTCCGCCAAAGTATCCAGCGATTCCGATTATCGGATTCGCCGTCATAACTCCAAGCAACAGGCCAGCTCGGGAAAAAGCGATTGATCCGGCTAACGCTCCAGCTGTTGCACCTTGAATAGCGCCATAGGTTCCTATGACTTCTATGCAGCGCTTCGAAGCTCCTTCGCCGGTCATTTCAATCATATTAGAACCTTTCTTGACTTTACCTGTCGTACTCAAATAGCCCGGTAAAGTTGTTGGGATCTTCCATAATCCGAACGGGTCAACAAAATTCGTCGGAGCGTTCGATGTAAATCTATACCAGTTCGGATCGTCACCAAACAGTTGGACTGGATCGACAGCGTTAAAGCGGCCAAGCAATGGCGAATAAGACCGCGCCCCCATCAACACAACATTGTTTAACTCGCTTGTAACACCAAACTGTCCGCTAAAGCGAAACTTGTTTTGAATGCCATTTGTGACATGTATCGAGCTGCCAAAGGGATCGTACGCAGAGCTAGTCACCACTCCACCCATGCCATTTCGAATGCCTACAACGTTTCCATTGCCATCGAAGTCAAAGGTATAAATGTTTTCATCTGTTTGTCGTACTGCCGAAAGACCCAAACCATGGAAATATTGCGATATTCGAACAGACGATGAGTCGAACACCGCCGCGATTTCCCCGACTGAAGCAATGTCGACTATGCTCTCAGTCCGACTACCATTAACAATTCGGGAAGTCCTGTTTCCGAACGTATCGTATACATATACCGTAACACCCTCCGGTCCAACGACTTGGATAAGCCTATTCTGTTGATCAAACACATAGCCGACAGCTCCATCGAACGTCAGATTGCCATCCGCATCATAAGTTTGCCCAACGCCTCCGACGCTCGCATATTGGTTTAGGTTGTTTATTGTATAGAGAGTTGTCACTCCGTTCAGTATCGTTTTCGTCCGGTTACCAACCGCATCGTAGAAGTACTGTAGATTCTGATTGGGAATATTCGCGGTATTCAGTGACGCAAATATTGCACGCGTCAATTGCCCAGTGCCGTCGTAGCCGTACGTCCAGCTTCCATCGAGAGTCGTCATGCTAATGCGACGGCCGCGAGAATCGTAGGTGTAGTCGAACTTGCTGTTCAGCGCAGTGGCGTTTCGCCAGTTCTTCAAACTGAGGATTTGCCCAGCGGGATCGTACTCGTAGGTCGTAAACGTACCGTTGCCTTTGTCGATTCGACTTAACCTGCCTGCGGTGTCATACGTGTAGGTCACAAGAATCGTGTCGGCCGAATCACGCAAGCGATAGAGTCTTCCTGCCGTATCGTATTCGTATTTGGTAGCAAAACCATCTTGGTCAACCATCTGAGTTCTGCGACCGAAGCTATCGTAGGTGTAGTCAAGGTATCGGCCGTTCGGATATGTGATCCGCTTTAATCGGTCGCCGTCAGTACCGAGATTGTATGTGTACGTTGTAATCTCAGCGCCGTCTGTTACCGTTGTCAAATTTCCTCGGGTGTCGTATGCAAAGGTGATAAACGAGCTGTCAGCAAATGTCTGTTTGGTAACTTGACCAAGTGCATTGTAGGTATAGCTGAGCGGCTGGCCGCGTCGGTTGGTGGAAACACCTGGCAAGCCGGATGGTGTGTAACTGCTTAACCGTTCTATCGATCCATCCGGATAGACCGTTTCGAGTAAGTTTCCTTTCGAGTCGTAGTTGTAT
>JBEBHM010001219.1:0-1856 GCA_040080875.1 Pirellula sp. | reverse complement strand
ACCGCATCAGCTATCCGCTGAAGCAATGCCAAGTCTTCAATGGTAAAGACCTCCGCTTCTGACCGAGTGGAAAACGCATGGGACAGCCCCGCACGGACCCGGGCCCATTTTTCCGTCAGAGAAACCTTGGTGAAGGAAGCCATAAGTGTGTGGAAAGTCAGCCAAAACAGTTATGGAGAGGCATTATAGGAAGGGGGTGGAAGAGAGTCAATTCAATGCTGGAACCGCCGATCCATTGCAAGACGTGACGATCCACAATAGCTCGGCTCGGTGTTGCCGGCGTGCGTGGTTTCGATCTCACATGGGAAGGCCATGTCCCAGTTATTAGCCCCCCAAAATCACTTGGACTTAGATCGCCAATCCTGGCAGGATATCGTGAGATTCTTATCCAACCCCTCAAGGCTATTGCATCTTATAGGGAACCAGATACTACATAGTTAGGCGTAAGACCGTAACGGCGATAACCTGAGCCCCAATATCGATAAACGAATGAACTTATGATGGCTAGACGGATCAATGCGGACAAGCCGCACCTTTGGAAGACTGACATCGCAGCTTCCGTTGACCAATTCAACCAGTGGTTCATGCGCTTCGCACCCGAGGCGTTTCGCTCGACACGCTTACAGACTACCGGACATGTCAAAGCGGCATTGCTCGCCACCAGAGACCTGCGCAGCATCGACATCGCCACTCTCAAAAACAATCCGAGTGCGCTATCAACGCTCCGCATGTGTACGGCTCCGCCGTTGGCCGTGGATCGCTTGGTCGGCTTGGCGGACGCGAGTAAGAACCTCGTCGGTCGGATGGAAGATGGCAAGCTCCCGGCCAAGATGAATGCCGTCGAGTTGAATGCGGAGTTGACCAAACTCTGTCGCATCATCTCAAGGCTCCTGGACCGTGATATCTTCCCGTGGCTGGGCGCCGAGAAAGACCCGACCGATCACGAACGCGACCGAGCATCAACGATCGTCGCTGACCGCTTATGCAGCGCCGTAGCAAACCCCATCGTCCGCAACGCTCAGGAACAACGGCAACTCAAACTCGTGGGCGATTGGCTCGACGCCCGAGGCTACCGAAAGCAAAACCATCCCAGCGGGCAGCCATTGACCGAAATGAAAACTGCGACATATGCATTCCGCATGAACCTCGCGGTTGGCAAGACGCTCAAAGTCAATATTCCGGTTGACGTAGTGATTCAGCCTAAGAAGCGGCGCAAGGATCGGCTGCCGATCCTGATCGAAGCCAAGTCGGCTGGTGACTTCACCAACACCAACAAGCGGCGCAAAGAAGAAGCCACCAAGATCCACCAACTTCAAGACGCCTATGGCGAAACCGTGCCGTTCGTGTTGTTTCTCTGTGGCTACTTTGGCAGTGACTACTTAGGATACGAAGCCGCCGAGGGTATCGACTGGGTCTGGGAGCATCGCATTGACGACCTTGTAAAACTGGGACTGTAAATCGCGTGATCGCTTACGAGAACAGCTTGATTGAATCGCGGCGACAAGCCATTCAGGCAGAAATCGATACACGCAAGTCGGCTGCGGAACGGAATCGCCTTGGCCAGTTCGCAACGCCCAATGCACTTGCCGTCGAGATCGCTCGCTACGTCAAGTCGGTCCTCGGTCGGACAAAAGGCAGCATTCGCTTTGCCGACCCTTCCATCGGCTCAGGCAGCTTCTTTTCGGCGGCGCTCGAAGTTTTCGGTTCCAAGCAAATCAGCAGCGCCGTCGGAATCGAGCTCGATCCCGCATTTGCCGATGCCGCCCGCGATCAACACGACACCGAAGCAGCCAGTCGCTCCTCCGCCTCCGGCCGAGGCAGTGAGCACCTCGGTCGTGTCGGAGACGACGACGGTG
>JBEBHM010000445.1:0-7168 GCA_040080875.1 Pirellula sp. | reverse complement strand
ATGGCTGGAGCGCACCCTGTTCACGCACAACCCCATCGACAAGTCCAATAAGTTCCCTGGAGCAGTGCGCACTCAACGCTATCGCCTTGTCCGCGAAATTGCCCTGGCCTGTCCCCCCGCTGATTCCGGTTCACGGCTTCGTATCAGCGTTGGCAACAATTCCTTCGAGATCATCGTCCCCGCAGCACCCGCCCCGGAGATCCCACTGCCCCACCGTGACGAAGAAGGAAAGGCAAGATACAGCAACCGCGAGTGGACCCTAGTGAAAGCCGGCACACTCAAGATCCCGAAAGGCCCGGCCAAACTCACTCTCGAATCGCTCACCATGTCCGGCACTCAGGTGTTGGATTTGAAACACGTGAAGCTGAACCTGCGATCCTCACCATGAAAACCTTCGCCGAGATGAAGGAGATGATGCTGTCCGATCGGGTTTATCATCACATTCTAAAGCAGCTCTTGCAGCGTAGAATTCGCCCCGGCGAACTGTTGGATCGTCGTAAGATTGCGGACGAGCTGGAGAACCATCCTGTGCTTCTACAGTGCAGGCAGTAAGAGCTTCTCCGGCTCAGCCCTGCGCCTCGCCCGGTTCAACCTCGAATGGCTCCAGCAACCATGAAATCCGCCCTCTCACTCCAATTCACCCTCCTCCTCGCGACGCTCGCTGTCTCGCATGCCGCCGAACGCGCTACCTTGGTGCGGGAGCCGCGGGTGGTGATTCAGCATGGCGTAAACGACGGGCGCTACTTCATCGTCCGGGCATGTGCGTGCTCAAGGATGGCTCGGTGCTCATGGCGGCGCCCTGGGGACGGCCTCCGTCTTTACGTTGGCGATCCCCGCGGATGGCAACTACGAGGTACGGATGCTCTACAACCATGCCTCAAATCGCGCGCAAAACGCGAGGATCATCATTCGCAGCGCCGACGGCGAAAAGACGGTGACGCTGAACCAACGCCACAAATGCTTGGTTGATGGCGTACCGCGCACGCTCGGGGTATTCAAATTCACGAAAGGCCAATCGGGGAGCGTCGAAATCTCTAGCGGGGCTTTGCGTTCCGTGCTGTGTAAACGCTGGGATTTAGGGATTGAAGCGAATGGAATCGATTTGAAAGCGATAGACTTGCTGGGAAGTCTCTCCATGTTCGTCGATGGCAATCCCCAATTCATCTAGCGTCCATGGGAACATCGCTTCCGTGACAGAACTTTCGATTGCAAACCGCTGTTGAGGCGAGGACTGAGTCATTAGATTGGCTTGAACCTGCTTCTTCGCTGGGTCGAATGTTAATTCAAATCGATAGGGAGTTTCGGGGCGTAGGGAGTCATGCTGCACCACAGGGAACCTGTGGACTTTTCCTTGCGAGGACAGCACCAGCTCCACTTTCTCTGGACTTGAAATTCGAAGAGCGAACGAGTGCTCGTCTAATGGTAAATCACTTTGAAAAAACCCGATGATCATGGGGTTTCGCTGGTTGTCGCCGAAGGATTTTATGTGGAAGTCCACTGCGAAGGTGAAGGCCTTAGACGTGTAGTTTGGATCGACGGCGCGTACTGTAAAAAGCTCCGAAGCGCACTGGCTCGCACCGTCTCTGGGGATGATGGGCGAACGCGGGATTGATCAGGCCACTTATGCGTTTGGGAATCGATCACGAAAAATTACCTACCGTTATAGTGGACGCGAGTTCCGCCTCACTGACGTGCATGGCAAAGTGGTGCAAGTGGTGCAAGCGGTGCTGGCGTGAGTGCGTAGGGAGCTTTATTGAGGCGATAGCGATGGCTTCCACTTCGTGCTCTTACCCAAGCGTGCCCTGTATTGGCGGGGAGTCAAACCGACGCGCTTTTGAAACTGACGACAGAACGCACATTGGTCGTAGAAGCCGTTTTCCAGGGCGATGGTGCCGATGGAGGCATCCGTGCGCTGCAAATGCTGGCAGGCACTATCTATCCGGAGCTGCAGCGGGCTTGAGATCTTCGTAGGGTCCGATGATCGCGCCCGCACTGCTTGCGTCTCGCATGACTCCGGCGATGCCGATGACTTGCCCTGTCCGGTCGTGCAGGGGTACCTTGCTGCACAGGTAGCAGACCAGGGCACCTTTGCTATTGGGCACGAGTCAAAAGTGTCGGTCGCTTCTTTGAAAGCTACGCACGGGTAAAGATCGTGTTAGCAATAGCTTCGGTACTGTCGGAGAACGAATCGGTTTCGATATCCATCGAACGCAAGATACTCAAATAAACGTTTGACAAACGAGTGTCATCTTCACGCCAATACTGTCCGTGTTGGAGTCCCATCGCGGCACCGCCAATGATCATCGTTGGAAGATTCCGCGAGTTATGAGTCGTGCTGGCTCCACTTCCAAACAATACGATGGTGTTGTCGAGGACCGACGCCTGTCGATCGCGATATCCGTCGAGCTTCTTCACGAAATGGCTGATCTGCTGGCTGAGAAATAGATCGAACTTGGCGAAATCCAGTTGCCCTTCCTTGTCGGTCGCGTGCGACAAGTTATGGTGCGGCTTGGATAGACCGAGCTTCAAGGGAAACGTGTTGCTGATTCCCATTCCGTCCTCGCGGTTGAGCATGAAAGTGACCGATCGAGTGATATCAGCATCGAAGGCCAGGGCGATCAACTCGAACATGGTGCGATAGTAATCGGCTGGATCGTCCTCGTTCGTGATATCAAGATTTAATCCTGCATAGTCTTGGTCTTTGATCGGAATATCAATCCAGCGTTCCGATGCTTCGAGCCGGGCTTCGACTTCATTTAAAGAAGTCAAATATTCATCCATTCGATCGCGATCGGATTGGCCGAGCCGCTGTTGGAGCGAACGAGCACTCTCCAATACAGCATCGACCAATCGAATTCGTCGTCGCATCCCTTCCCGCTCCGACTGAAGCGAAGCGCGATCGACGCGGAACAATCGCTCGAAAACTCGGCGCGGACTGTTTTCTGCTGGAATCGGGCGTCCTTCGAGATCGTATGAGATGGTTCCGGTTCGCGATAAGAAACCAGTGCCCGCATCAATGGAAAGAACGAGCGATGGCTGCCGACAATATTGTTTGGTGTGCAAGGCGATGACCTGGTCGACGCCGACGGTATTGAAAGTTCCTGGTTTCGGGTTGTGAAGCGGCGCTCCCGTCAGCCACATGTCGGAACAAACATGAGGATCGGATTTGGGACCACTTGGATGATGAAGCCCTCCGAGAAAACTAAGCTTGTCGCGGAACGGACTTAGTGGCTCCGTCGACTTCCCAAAGACGAATCGACCATCTTCTTCTGCACGGGGAAACCAACTCCACTGGTCGATTCCGTGCTCTTCCTTTGGGAGTGACATTCCATTGGCCGTGTAGAGAGCACAGAATCGTTTAGGAGGGGTATCGGTAACCTCATTTCCCATCGCATCGAGAACGGGAAGAGCTAACGTCATTCCCCCTACACCGCTTAGAAAAGCGCGTCGTTCCATAATTTACTTCTCCAAAAACATCGGACTGCTAACTACGAATCGAATCAAATCCTGCAAGCGATACTCGTTTGCTTTAAGTTCTCTTCCGTGGGTTCGCAGATACTCCAACTCATTATAAGTCAAATCGCGTCCGACCGCATATGTCGCTAGATGTTTGAGGACGCTGAAGGCAACTTGATCGATTCGCTCGACCACCAAATATCGCTTAAGTCCCTGAAAACCATCGACGACTGTCCCGTCCGGCAATTTTGAACTGGCATCGACACTTCCTTCCTTCAAGCGACCGCCCGCGTCGAATTCTTCGAAAGGGATTCCCCAAGGATCGATTTTTCCGTGACACTGTGCGCATCCACGCTGATCGCGATGCTGGAATAATCGTTCTCTTAACGACAATCCAGCCTTTTCTTCCTTGAGTGCCGGCACGTTCGGTGGCGGGTCATCCGGAGGCTCAGCGATTACTCGCCTCGCCATCCAAGCCCCGCGTTTGATCGGATTGGATTCTCGCCCATCCGAAAGTCCGGACATAATCGCCGCTTGAGATAGTATCCCTCCGAGTTCCGGACGCCGATGCACAATGGGGACGTATTCTAATCCCGAATCGGGCTTGACATCCAACTCGTAATAGTTTGCAACGACTTCGTTGGCAAGAACATAATCGGAGATGATCAAATCCTTGACCGGTAGATTTTCTTTCATCAAATGGCGGACGAAATGAATCGGTTCCTTTTCCAAATGAGGCCGGACGTCGCGATTCAACTTTGGAAATTGTTTCACGTCAGGTTCTAAGACTTGGGATTTATCGAGCGCCAACCATTGCGATACAAACTCCGAAGTGAAGCGTTCAAATTTCTCGTCAGCGATCATGTGATCGATCTGCTGGTTCAGTTCACTTGACAGCGAACCATTGGCCGCGCTTCGCAATAAAGCCTCATCTGGAGGACCATTCCAAAGAAAATAAGAGAGCTTCGACGCTAATTCGTAGTCGCCGATCGGCTCAGCTTTAGGAGTCTCACTCTGTTCGATCAAGAAAAGGAATTGTGGCGAAGTTAGCGTTACTTGAAAGGCATCCTTTAAACTCTCTTGGAACGAGCGTCCCTCCTGCTGAGAACGGACGAAGACGGAAGACAAATCGGTTTCTTCGTGCGCGAGAAGCGGACGTCGAAAAGCACGAATCGCAAATTCGCGGATGGCGCGGCCCGCATGCTGCTCCGGCGTTTCGTCAGCTCGCTTTGGCGGAATCAAATTTCGATGGGAAGCTGGCGGCCAAGCATCGTAGAGCGGTCCTTCAAACTCAATCGATTGGATAAGTAAACGAGGCATATCTCTGCCATCGGTATACTCGCTTCGAACACCGATCTCGCGAACTCCGGCCAGGTAATTCACATTGTCTTTCTCGACTTCCGGACTTGGATAATTTCGGATGGCACCTTCGAAGACAAACCGATTTATGAATTGGCTCGTCACTGTCTGTGACTGGCCTACGGGTGCCATGGTCGTTCCGCAATCACGTCGCAAGCCAGCGTGAACTCCGATCCGTGGTGAGCGATTCTCAAAGGAAGTAAATCGTTGGCTGAGTGGGTCGCTATCGTCGAGTAGAGTAAAAATGATTTTCTCGATGTTACGCAGCCCTGCATATTCGACCTGCACAGCGAGCGGGCCAGCCGGAAGTCGAATAGCAAGGAATGCAGGACGCGATAATGCGCCTACAAAGTAACGATCTCCCAATTTGAGCGATAAATCGCGAGACTCCTCTCGATTGGGAGACTTGGGAATGAGCTTTCGCCCAGGTTCTACCAGCGCTTGAAGTTCACTTTCCTCCAAGGCACGATTGTAAAGCCGGACTTCATCGATATCACCTCGATATCCATTCGCTTCTTCCGAATTCCCGACTCGAAAATCGACAGATGGATTGTCGAGCGAAGTTCTGAGGACTTCACCTTTTCCTTCCGGTAGTCCATTGACAAAGATCTGTGATATACCGTCGCGCCGGACGACGACTGCGACATGATTCCATTTGTTGGCGACGATCGACCCCGATCGTGAGTTGATCGTTCCAGCATAGCTATTGAGATGGTCGGTAGCCTCAAATCGCATACTCCCTTTCTCGTTCTCGATCCGCAAACACCATCCGAAAGTGCGATTTTGTTTTCCGGCCGATAGGATGCCACCTTTGGCAAGCTTAGAAGGGCGTATCCAAGCAGCGACGGTAAAGTTTTTGTCAGCGACGTCGAGCCGTTGATTCCGCGTCACGACAAAAGCGTCGTCATCTCCTTCGATCGTCAAGCCGTCATCAAACGGAGTGCGACCGAACGTAGCGTTCCCGATCAGTCGACCCTCCAGATCCATAGCGTTGCTAGCTCTACTTGATCCATCGAGCGACCAACTTCCCAAAAGGCCTTCCCCAAGGCGAGATCCATCGGGAACGATTCGGTTGGTGAGCATTTCCGAAGCGTACACATCGACCTGATAGATACCTGGTTTTTCAAAGACAATCTCTTGTTCGCCGCGAGGATCGATCCGCTCAATTCGTCCTGCGGCATCCACTACCTTGCGTTTCATGCGAGATGCCGCGGGAGTCTCTAGTTCGCGCTTTGTGTTAGATGCTGCGTCATCCTGGCTTCGAGGTCGATCGTTGGAATCGAGAAGCAAGCCATCGCGATACTTAGCTGCATGGACTGTAACGCGGAAGCGACCGTCGTCGGGAAGGTCTCGCAAGGAGATTTTGAAGTTGGCTTTGGGACCATAACTTCCCGGTGCCGGAATTGCGGGCCGCAAGAGAAGCCCTTCAGGTCCGGTGCTAAAGGGAAGGCCCTTTGGATACCCGTCAGAACCTCGCATGCAGGCGAAAACGGCGTGATAGATCCCGTGAAAATCTTTCCATTCACGAATGGTACCATTGCCGATGTATCCCTCGATAAAGCGGAATTCCGTTTTCATGCGAAACGGTTCAAAAGGAAACGATTTCTCAGCATCCAACTCGGTGACGACAAAGTCTTCGTTGTTGAGAAGCTCGCTACGGGCGCCAAGAATCAGTCGATCGGGGCACGGCTCGCGGTTGATTCCTTTTCCCAAATCCATTCGAAATCTTTGGATCACTGGCTTTTTCGTTTCATCTACCAGGCATCGCGACAGGGCTTGATCAGCGATATCGAGATATGTTTCCAGTTGCAGCGGCGACATCGCTAACGTTCCACGATTGTTGACGAATCCATCTTTGGACACCGCATCCGGTGGGAGCAAGTCTGCGAGGTCTTCGTCGAAAAGCAGAAGTTCTTGCAACGTATTGCGATACTGAGCTACTGTCAGACGTCGAGCGTTACCATTCTTGGGGCCGGGACGAGCTCTCGCAATCATGAGGGCTTCCGTGATCCAACGATCCATGGCATGCCGTTGGTCGATGTTAGGTTGTTTTGCCTCATCCTTTGGCGGCATAGCCCCTTCGCCGACCTGCCGTTGAATATGCTCCCATAGTTTGAGATGCCGTTCTTCCAGCTTGGGAGAGAGTTGATCGACGCGAACTCCCGAGGTCATGTTATCGGCATCATGACAGCTCAAACAATAATCATGAAAGAATGGTCGGACAATTTTGTCGAACGACGCTTCAAGCGGATTATCCTGGCCCTTTACCAGGAACGTCGGCATAGCGAGGGCGATGATCAACGCTAACAAGTTAGACTTTGTCACGATCGTGCTCTTTTGCTTAGTAAAAGGG
>JBEBHM010000019.1:0-25686 GCA_040080875.1 Pirellula sp. | reverse complement strand
AGTTGCACCAGCCACGTGCAGATTTACGATTACTTACGTTGAGTTGCGGAAACTAAGTTCCGCAAAAAGAGAACACGCAAACGACGCGCTGCTAAGACCCGCGTATTGCGCCAGAGAGAGAGAGACAAACTCCGCACCATGCTCACCAATTCCTTTTGCGTGGACTCGAACGAACCCCAGTTCACTTGATGTTTGGATTACGAAAGCAATGCTAGCTTTAGTAATTGGTAACGAATGTACCGCTTGAAACAATGTTGTCAATTAATAAATCAACAACTTGTTCGCGAAGTTTTTACTATGCGGCTACCCGCCAAAACGCGACATGGGTAGTTGCAATTCTTAAGAATTGTTTGCTGACAACTCTTCTCGCAATGCCAATGCATGACTTGCACAGGTGTATCCGTTTGTTAATCTAGACTCGGCAAGGGAGCCTACCGTCGATTCGACGTAGCGATGATCACTGGCATCGAGGCTTTCGTGCAACCTACGCAAACAATGATTTTTGGGAACTCACTGATATTCTGCTGCATAACCTTCTCCTGTCATAGAATGCAATCATGCCGCGTGCAAAATCATGCGAGCGGGTTCCGACAAGTCGTTTTCTTCATGTGTTTTCGTTTCGTTTTCTGTTCAAGGTTCGCGTTGTATCTTTTTGGAGGTCCTTCCTATAATACCCGCCGATCCATCCATAGAACTCCTACAAATCGCGTTTGACCTGTGTCCGCAACTTCGGCTTTGCTAGCAATTGCATCCTCCGGCCTGGAACGGGATTATCCGCCAGCGTTATCCGTCGTCGATGCTTGGAAATGCTACGGGAAAACACAAGCACTGGGCGGAACAACGCTTTCTGTTGCGCCGGGCGAGAGATTGGCATTGTTGGGTCCCAACGGAGCTGGCAAAACAACGCTGATTCGCGCGATTTGTGGACGTGTGCGTCTCGACCGGGGCGAAATCAAGCTTTTGGGAAAAAGTATTCAAAAACCGAACGTCTTGCAACACATGGGTGTTGTTCCCCAGGACTTGGCGATCTACTTGGACTTAACCGCCAAACAGAACTTGGAGTGCTTCGGCCAATTGCATGGATTGCGAGGACGCCGTCTGAAGGATCGAGTGCAGTGGGCGTTGCAATGGATTGGACTAGCCGATCGAGCCAACGAACTGGCGCGAGGATTCTCGGGTGGGATGAAAAGGAGAGTCAACATCGCGTGCGGAGTATTGCATCGACCACACGTACTGTTGCTGGACGAACCTACTGTCGGAGTCGATCCACAGAGTCGGCAAAGAATCTTTGACATGCTCGACGAACTGAACCTCGATGGAACAAGCATTGTCCTGACGACGCATCATCTCGACGAAGCGGAGACTCGATCGGATCGCATTGTCATCATGGACCATGGTCGTGTCGTTGCCGACGGGACACTTGAGGAGCTGATCGAGAGCACCGTGGGGGCGCGCCGTCAGGTCGTCATCCAAACGCAAGGGATGCTCGTGGCGGCTCCACGTGGACTTGAATGGGACAGTGTTCGAGGACGATTTGTCTGTTTTGTCGACAACGTAGTGGACGAACTCCCCGGGATCCTGGATCGCATTCGAAGCGTGGGTGGCGTGGTCACCGACTTGGAGGTTCACCAACCCAACCTTCACCATGTTTTTCTACACCTCACCGGTCGCGAGTTACGAGAATGATCTGGACCGTGGTTCAAACGAGTTGGCGTCGACTCAGGAACAATCGTTCTGAATTGTTTTTGACGTTTGTTGTTCCGATGATTTTCTTTAGCATCTTCGCGGTCATCTTTGGATCGCGGGATGCATCGTCGTCGACTCCGAAAATCAAGATTGCCATTTGCAACCATTCTGGTTCGGAACTTTCTGAGAAGACGCTGGATTTACTGAAACTGCAACCTTCGTTGCGCATCGCTGAACAACCTAGTCTGGCCTTGAGCCGAAGCAAGGCAGAGGATTTGGTACGGCGAGGAATGGTCACGGCGGCTGTGGTGTTTGACCCAACCAGCGGCGGCTCCGCAAACAGCACGGCGCCTAAGATTGAAGTCATGTCCGACTCGTACGATCAAGTGGCGTCGCAAGTGCTTGTAGCGCTCGTGCAACGAGCAGTCATGACAGCCAATGCGAGCCTAGCCTCTTCCGGAGTTGGTAGAATGTCCAAAGAGTCGATGGGGCAACCGAGCAACGTGATCCCCGCAAGCTTCAACGCACCCACAACTTCAGAGTCGATTCCGCAGGTGGTAGTGGTCGATGTTCTCGGCGGAAAAAAAACAAATCCTGTTGTGGCCATGTACGCTGCAGGAATCGCTGTGATGTTCTTGCTCTTTAGCGCTACCACCGCCAGCGGATCGCTTCTCGAAGAACGAGAAAATTCGACGTTGGATCGATTGCTCTGTAGTCGATTGAGCATGGACCAATTACTGTTGGGCAAATGGGTGTTTCTCACTATGATCGGCACCGCACAAATGACGTTGATGTTTTTGTGGGGTGCGTTGGTGTTCAAGATTGAGTTGTGGAATCACCTCGAGGGCTTTGGAGCGATGACGCTGGTGACTGCGGGTGCAGCGTCCAGTTTCGCACTCATGTTGGCCGCAGGGTGCAAATCTCGTATGCAATTGGGATGGGTCTCAACCATTGTTATTCTGTCGATGAGCGCCTTAGGTGGCAGCATGGTGCCCCGTTATTTGATGAGCGAATCGATTCAGCGGGCGGGCCTCCTGACGTTCAACGCATGGGCGCTCGAGGGTTACAACAAAGTGTTTTGGCGAGATTTACCCTTGCGTGAGATAGGCACAGAGCTGGCCGTCTTGACTTGTTGCGGCTTTGTTTTCATTGTTCTAGCTCGCGTCCTGTCCATTCGTTGGGAACGCTCGTGAGACGAAGAAGCCGTATCGATTCCATTGCTGATTCTCTCACTGTCGATTGTCCTCTATTGGAATCGGACGTTCTTCGGCGCCCTTACTTTCGTTTGCGTTCGCAATGGAATCAGATCCAGCGGCTACCCGAAGGTTCACGCAAACAAGCTGACATACAAAGGTGGTTGCATGCGTCGGAGCATGCGAGAGTCCAGTACACGGCTCGTCTTTCAGCACCGCGAACCATCGAATACGACACAGCCCTCCCGATCACAGCCTATCGGGATCGCATTGTGGACCTGCTCATCAATCGTCAAGTTCTCATCCTGTGTGGCGAAACTGGTTCGGGCAAGAGTACACAGCTTCCCAAGTTTTGCTTGGAAGCAGGATTCGGAACGAGGGGTTGGATAGGCCATACGCAGCCCAGAAGGCTCGCGGCCCGAACGATCGCGCACCGGCTCGCCGAAGAATTGGGAACCCAAGTTGGCGGAGTGGTCGGATACAAAGTGCGTTTTAACGATCAAACGCAGCCGACCAGCCTCATCAAGTTGATGACGGATGGAATTCTACTTACCGAAATCCAACGAGATCGATTCCTGGATGCATACGACTGCATCATTTTGGATGAAGCCCACGAAAGGTCACTCAACATCGATTTGTTGATGGCGTACCTACAACGCATTCTTAGTCGGCGTCCGGATCTGCGTGTGGTCATCACCAGCGCAACAATCGACGCGGAGCAGTATTCGAATCATTTTCAAGACATCCTCGGCCCTGCGCCCATCGTGACCGTGGAGGGGCGTGGGTTTCCGGTGGAGATACGTTATCGGGGTGCCATGTCCGCCCGCGAAAACAGCTCGGGCAGCGCTATCGATGATGTCGATGGGATGACGCAACGCCTTTGCGATGCAATCGACGAGTTGCTAAGCGAAGGCCGAGGGGATATTTTGGCTTTCTTTCCGACAGAGCGAGATATTCGAGATGCCTCCAAACATTTGAAGGGGCACTTGACTCGCCGAGACCGCCAAAACTCCATCGAGATCCTGCCTCTCTACTCAAGGCTGACAGAAGCGGAACAACAACGAGTCTTTCAGCCCCATCGATTGCAACGCATTGTGCTTGCTACGAATGTCGCTGAGAGTTCGATCACCGTTCCGGGAATCCGATATGTCGTGGATACAGGTACCGCGCGCGTCTCGCGTTTCGCTTCCAAGAGCCGTGTGCAACGGCTGCCCATCGAACCGATTTCTCAAGCGTCTGCCAACCAACGATCCGGGCGCTGTGGACGCCTTGGACCTGGCATCGCCATCCGTTTGTACGATGAACAAGATTACCTGTCGCGTTCGCCGTTCTCGACGCCCGAAATTCGCCGCAGCAACCTGGCGTCGACGATTGTCCATATCAAGTCGTTGGGAATAGACGACATCGAAGCGTTGCCGTGGTTGGACCCGCCACGTCCGGAAGCCGTACGCGAGGGGATGAATGTCTTGCGAGAATTGTCGGCCATCGATACGGCGGAACACTTGACCGAGATAGGTCGCAAGCTGGCACGCTGGCCGGTCGAACCTCGCGTTGGACGAATATTAATCGAAGCCGAACGAAACGGTTGCCTCAATGAGGCGCTGATCATCGCTGCCGCCATGGAGTCTCAAGACCCGCGCGTTCGCCCCCCAGAAAAAGCCTCGGCGGCTGACGAAGCGCATACCCGGTTTCGCGATCCGAACAGCGACTTTTTGGCCTATCTTCGCATTTGGGATTTTTATCACTCGCTTCGAGAGCAACTGGGCCGATCGCGGCTCGAGAAAGCATGCCGAGAATCTTTTCTGTCGTTGGTTCGCATGCGCGAGTGGGCAGACATTCATCGGCAATTGCTGGAACAATGCAAAGAGATGAAACTGGAATTGGGCAAACGCAAGGCTCGCTTGGACGAGATCAACTCGAATTCTCCTAACAAAACTTCACCTGACACTGCAACGAACAAGCTTCCCGACGGCTATGGTCCATTGCACACCGCGCTGTTGTCCGGGCTTTTGTCCAACGTCGCCATGCTGGAGGACACAGGCAAATACAAAGCCGCACATGGACTTGAAATTGGAATTTGGCCAGGATCAGGCTTAAGACAAACTCGAAGCAAATGGATTGTAGCAGGCGAACTGATCGAGACGACTCACCGATTTGCCCGAACCATTGCGAAGATCGAGGTGGAGTGGATCGAACAGCTCGCACACCACTTGATCAAGTACAGCTATGACGAACCTCACTTTAGCCGCAAGCAAGGGAGCGCGGTGGTGATGCGCCGAGGCACGCTGTACGGTTTGCCGGTTTCCCCACGCATCTCGGTACCTCTCGCTCCGATCGATCGCGCGCTAGCGAGGAAACTGCTCATCGAACATGGCCTGGCAGAAGACGAACTGGTTTCTCGCGCCCGGTTTTGGCAACACAATCGTTCCTTCCTCGAGCAGGTCAAAAAACTTGGCGACAAAACCCGTAGGCGCGATTTGGTCGTGGATCCTTATCTGCTTATCGAATTCTATCGGTCCAGAATCCCAGAGTTCGTGGTCGACCGCGCCACGCTGGAGAAATGGGATCGCACGTTGTCTCCTCCCAATCAAACCAAGCCGGATTCTGACACGCTCTCTCCGTACTTGAACTGGGAGGCGATTACCATCGACCTGAATCGCGATCGGATCGACCAGCAGTTTCCGGAGAAGTTGTCCGTCGGCGTAAGCCAACTCCCGTTGCAATATCGATACGAACCAGGTGACTCGAGCGATGGTGTGAGTCTGATCGTCCCACAAACGATTGTGCATCAACTGCATCACGAACGATTGGAATGGCTCGTTCCCGGCTTGCTGGAGGAAAAGCTCACGTGTCTGATCAAGTCGTTGCCGAAACGCTTGCGGAGGCAGTTCGTTCCGGTGCCTGATTCGGTGCAGCAGCTACTACCCAAACTCGTAGAGCGACAAGCACAACAATCGCCCTTTTGGAAATCGCTGTGCGACATATTGTCGGAGTATATCCGCGAGACAGTGCAGCCAAGCGACTTTGATCTTGCTAGCGTGCCAGAGCATCTGCAAATGAGGGTGGAGTTGATCGACGATGCCGGTAAACCGGTGACCGCCAGCCGTGATTTGCAACAGCTCCAACAATCTCAACGCGAAGTGGTAGCATCGGTTGCATCCAAAATACCGAATCAAACTGTTGTATACCCTTGGGCTCGCGATGCGCTTACGTCCTGGGATATCGATTCGCTACCGGGGTCTGTGGTCGAGTCACGTGGAGGAGTTCGCGTCAGTCTCTATCCCACGCTGATTGTCGACCGTGAAATCATACGTACAGCGACGGTTGATCATGAAGCGATGGCGGAGCAATTGTTGCGACAAAGTGTGGTCTCGCTGTTTAGCCGAATCGAACGTCGAGAAACACGCAGTCAAATTCAGTTCTTGCCCCAATGGTCTTCGTGTTCGCTATGGTTGTCCGATCGGTTTTCAGGTGATCGACTCCGCGACTTCATCGGCGACCTTATGGCCAGGCTGGCATTTGTCGATACGAATTGGTCGATCGAGCAACCGCAGCCTATCTTCCGTACACAAACCGAATTCGAATTGGTTCGACTTAAGCGAGTCGAACGCATCGCCGGTGCGGCTGCAGAGATTGGGCGCTGGTTGCCCAGACTGGCTGAAGCAAACCACAGAGTCCGATCCGCGCTGGAACGATCGCCGTCCAACTTTGGCCCGAGCCTGCAGTCGATGCGAGATCAAATCCACCGGTTGTTCAGCGAGCCACTTTCGTTCATGACACCCTGGTGTTATGTTCGGGAGTTACCGCGGTATTTGCAAGCGATTGCGGTTCGATTGGACCGTCTTAAGAGTATCGGTCTCGCCAAAGACATGTCGATCCATGAGGGTATACAGCGATACTGGGACGAGTATGCCCAACGATGGTCGAATGTTCAACCGTCGCAGCTGTCTCTGCGAGCCGATTCGGCAACGCAATCGTTCCGATTAGAAGCGTCCGGCAAAATGCTGGAGTTTCGGTGGCTGATCGAAGAATTGAGAGTATCTCAGTATGCTCAACAACTTGGCACGCGGGTGAGCGTTTCTCCCAAACGGCTCGATAAACTGCTCGAGCAAATTCGCCAGTGCGAATCGTAATCAATGGCACGAACTATTTGTAGTTGATCCGAGAACCGCTCCATGTCAGATACATATTCTCGCGGATTTAGTTTTGACCAACAGGGGGATTATGTCTCGGCGGAACGCGAGTATCGAGCAGCGCTTCAATTGGATCGAACGAATTCCACGATCCTTTTTCGACTGGGATTATGCTGCTTGCGGCTAAAAAAATATGAACTAGCCGTGGATTTGCTCGACGCAACCGCCACGCTGGCCCCTGAGTCGATCGAGGCTTGGAGCAACTTGGGAATTGCACTCGCGTCGCTGGGACAAACAACGCGAGCAGCCATCGCTTTTCGCCGTGCTATTGATCTAAATCCTGAGCGAGCGGATCTTCGGCGCAACCTAGGAAACTGTTTGATCAGCATGGGCAACCATGACGAGGCTCTTGCTCAGATCCAAATGTCGTTGTCATGCGACCCAACGTCGATCTCTGCGTTGCTATTGGCGGCGAAACTGTTGGCTTACCAAGGCAGAGTGCGACCGTCGGTAAACTGCTTGATGCGAGTCTTGGTGCTTCATCGCAACCATCCACAAGCGTTGGAAATGTTGGCGGCTGTTCGAAACATGCCCTCAAGGACTGAAGAGCAGCCCGTTTTGATCGATCAAGAAAGTTTTGCGGCTACGCTGAGGAGAGGACTGGATTTTGCAAGACGAGGGCTCACGCAAGAGGCGACAAGCGAGTTCCAGCGAGCAACCAAAATCAATCCCGAGTCCGCTGAGGCATTGGTCTATCTCGGCAGTTCCTACATAGAACTGAAGCACGATCAATTAGCGGTCGAGTGCCTCCTCAAGGCGCTCGATCGGTCCCCTGGCGAAGGATCTCTTTACTTGAACTTGGGGGGCGCCAACGAACGTCTCGGAAAATTGGAGCTCGCGATCAAGTGTTTTCAAGCAGCGATCCAATGTGACCCTAAGTATGCGCTGGCTTACGTTAACCTGAGCCGCGTTCTTGCATCGCAACGGCGGTTGGACGAGTCCGTGCGATTGTTGGAAGTTGCGTTGGATTTTTCCCCGGATTGCCATAGCGCGCATTACCAATTGGGAGTGGTGCTGTTCATCCGAGGCGAAGCCCAGCGGGCTGTCGCATGTTTGCGACATGCCGTCGAACTCGACCCACAGGATGCGAACTCTCATGCAATGCTTGCGTATGCGTTGGTACACCAAGGGGAGCTGGCCCTTGCGATTCAGGCTGCAGAAAATGCCCTCTCGGTGAACCCGCTCCATGAAAGCGCCTTGAACACTCTGATTCACCAATCGCAACATATGTGCTATTGGGAGAAACTCGATCCGCTTTCACACGAAGCGACTCAGCTAGTTCGCGATAGCAGCCGATTTCACGAAACCAATGCCTTCTCAGAACCCTTTTCGCCATTTGTTTTCGTAGCATTACCGCAGGGAACGACTCCGAAACAACAACTAGAATGCGCAAGCCGGTATCTCGCATTGCGGCAAGCATCGCTCAAGCCCGCCAATCTCTCAAGCTCACGTCAACCTAAGCGGCGTCCGATCCGCGTGGGCTATTTGTCTGCAGACTTTCGCGAACACCCGGTTGCGTACTTGATTGCAGGTTTGTTCGAATCTCATGACCGAAGGAATTTCGAAGTCTTCGGCTATTCCTATGGTGAAGATGACCAAAGTGCAATTCGCAATCGAATCAAGCAAGGCTTTGATTGCTTCGTGGAATTGAAGAACGCATCGGACTTGGAGGCAGCGGAAAAAATTCGAGCCGACGAAATCGATATTCTCGTGGATCTCACCGGCCATACTCGTAGTTGGCGACCAGACATCCTTGCGCATCGACCTGCACCAATTCAAGTCCACTATCTTGGGTACCCAGGCACAACGGGGGCCCCCTACATCGATTACTTGATCGCCGATGAGTATGTTGTGCCTCCTGAACAACAGCCAAACTATTCCGAACGGATCGTCTATCTGCCAGGCTGTTTCTTGGTCAACGATATTCGACATCGCTATGCAGAATATCGGCTCGTTCGATCCGATTGCAATCTCCCGGAAGGAGCCTTCGTATTCTGCAGTTTCAACAATAGCTTCAAAATAACTCGTCCTATCTTTGACTCATGGATGAACATTCTCAAAGGAGTTCCCTCTTCTGTACTGTGGTTGAAGGATCCCAACCGGTTTGCCAAGGCAAATTTGATTCGAGAAGCTGAGTTGCGCGGCGTCGAAAGCTCTCGACTCATTTTTGCTCCCCATTGCCCTACCATTCAAGAGCACAACGCTCGATACCAGCTTGCCGATTTGTTTTTGGACTCATATCCCTACAACGCGCATACAACATGCAGCGATTCGTTGTTGGGCGGATGTCCCGTCCTGACCCTCGCAGGCGAATCGTTCAGTTCAAGAGTTGCAGCCAGTTTGCTCCAGTCGGTAAAACTACCGGAACTGATCACGACCAACCTGGAATCGTATTGCGACTTGGCGAAATCACTCGCGGCGGATCGCGAACAACTGGCAGAGTTGCGAAAACGACTTCGCTTCCATCGCGACGCTTCGCCGCTGTTCAAAATGGAGATCTTCGCACGCAATATCGAAGCCGCATTCCAACAAATGTGGCGCATCTACTTCTCCGGCGAGCAACCACACAGTTTCCATGTCGAATCGTAGGTCCGCAACACGTAGGTCCGCATCTCCGAGGCGGACGTACTAGTAGCCATTGGAACCCTCATCTCTCGAATGGCTGTGGACCTGCTTTTGAAGTCGCAAGTGACGCTTAAATGGAATCCGTGCAGCGATTTTTCGTTGTTATCGAATACCAGCGTCTCGGAGATACGCTGCGACGTTATTTTTCAAAATACGTAAGTCGACGCCCGACTTCTTCATTGGTCACGAAGGATTCGTTGATGCTTTTTCCATTGATTGCGAACTTGTAGCCCGGCCTGCCCGAATGCAGCAGAACCGCACTATTGAGAATCACATTGCACTGGATCGCTGAGTTGCTCTTGGCCAAACAGTCCATCAAGGTGGGGCGAGGATCTTGTACAGAAATGAGGCCGAGAAACTCCGCAGCGCGAGTTCGAACCAACAGATCTTGGTCCGCAGCCGCAATCGTTTTCGCGGTCTCAGCCAAACTCTTCGCCTCCTGACCAAAACAACTGCAAACGATGCACCCCCAATAGCGTTCGGTCGCGTTGGAAGAACGCAGAATATTCTCCAAGCGTTCTTTGACTTCTGGAAACGCCGACAAACTCAAGTCTGCAATTTCGATCAACCTGCTGACTTCGGATTTGTTCTCGGCTCCAAAACGTACCGGGTTTCGAAAAGCATTCGCAGCCAAATAGTTTTCCGGATAGAAGCTCAGGTCGGGCAAAGATTTGACTTTGACCTGGAGCAGTTGGCGCATCGATTCCAACACGGGCTTGCTCTCTGCCCGATTTGCTAGGTTGTTGACTTCGTACGGATCGGACTCGATATCGAACAGCATCTCTGCCGGTCGAGTTCGAAAGAACTGACTCTGAGAGTCATTCAGTTTTCCCTCGTGATACAACGTGCGCCATTCGCGGTAAGCTAACATGTTGTACCGATAGTTATTTTGAAGACCGTCGAAATTGAAGGGTTGGTAACTGCGCACGTACTCGTAACGACCCTTTCGCAGCGTACGGACCAGGTCGTATTTTTCGTCAAATCGATCCGCGTAACCAAAAGCTTCATCGCGCGCTTCGACTTCCTTGACGTCGATATCGGTACCTAGAAACGGGCGTCCATCGATGCCTTTCGGCATTTCGATGCCTGCCAAATGAAGAACGGTAGCGCTCAAATCGACAAACTGTACGAAGGCATTCGGCTTGGAACCAAGTTCGTATTTTACCAAGTGCTTGTAGTTGTTTGGAACTCGAACAACCAGCGGTACATGCAGTCCGCTCTCATACGCGTATCCTTTGCCGCGAGGCAATACACCACCGTGATCACCAAAATAGAAAATGAACGTATCCTCCAGCAAACCCTCTTGAGCCAGACGATCAACGACCTCGCCGATTTCTTTATCGACTTTGCGGATATTGTCGTGGTACTTGGCAACCGTGTAACGAAACACATGTGTGTCCGGATGGTAGGGCGCAACGTGGACGCCTTTGGGATCGGTCTCGGTCCGTTGGTTTGCCATCGATTCTTCGGTGAAGTGTAGCGAGCTTTCATGCGTGGTCGTAAAACTTTGCATATGAAAAAAGGGTTGATTCGGGGCTCGACTTCGCCAGGATGCTTTGCCAGAGGACTCATTCCAAGTGTTGCGGGTTTCATCGGCGTTGTAATCCTTTTTTTGATTGTTGCTCGTAAAATAGCCCCCTTCGCGCAGATACGCAGGAAACATCTTGATCCCGTCTGGCATCGGGACCGAGACGGCCCTGCGATGGAACTGTGTTCCGATGCGTGGACCGTAGCAACCTGTAATCAACGTGGTACGGGCGACCGAACACACCGGTGCATTGGAGAAAGCGTGCTTGTACTGAAGTCCATGAGCAGTCAATTCCGCAATACGAGGCGTTTCGGTGCCATGCTGCGAATACAATTTCAGGTAGTGAACCGAGTTGTCTTCGGAAATCAGCCAAACCACATTGGGCCGATCTGCAGCTTGCAAATTGGAATGCACCCACGCAAAAACCAGGATACTGGCCATCCAAAAACGACTCGCGGAAATGTGTTGCATTGCAGTTCGCCTCGATATTAAGGAAGTATTCGGATAGTCAGACCCGAGAATTTTTGCAAAAATGGAGCCCGTTGGCCATCACCATGACGACCATCGGCTTTGCTGATCGAACCAACTCCATTGCTCATTGGCCCCGCGCCATGAATCATCGGCTCCAATTCTAAGCTAAGGTTATGACCACCCGTCTAGAGAAAATTTTGAGTATGTTGCAAGTCGACTCACGCGATCCGTTCCTGCGATACACGTTGGCGATGGAATATCGCAAAATGGACGAGCGTGACAAGAGTTTGGAACTCTTGACCGAATTGGCGACACAAGAAGAACCGAAATATGTAGCAGCCTACTTTATGGCGGCCCAGCAACTCGTCGAATTGGACCGTATCGAGGAGGCCAGAGGCTTCTTGCGCGATGGGATCGACGAAGCCCGGCGTCAAAACAATCTTCACGCTGCCGCCGAAATGAGTGAGTTGCTATCCGAGATCGGAAAGTAACCAACGTTGCCAACCATGGCGATCGATACAATCCTTCTCGCATTGGAAACCAGTGGAAAGAGCGGTTCCGTTGCCTTGCTCAAGTCCCTTCAGGGCTGTACGCAATGCGATTTGGAGTTGCTCGAATCGGGAAGCGGCTCCGCCAAGACACTTGCGCCGGCAATCGCGAGACTCCTGAGCCGCGCGTCGGTCGCACCCCAGCAACTTACTGCCATCGCGTTGATCACGGGACCAGGTTCGTTCACCGGTCTGCGCGTCGGTGTGTCGACCGCCAAAGCCATGGCGTATGCTCTCAAGATTCCAACAGTGGAGATCGATACCCTGGACGTCATAGCGTCCCAAACGGCCTCGTCGGTCCCAATTCTCGATGTGGTGCTCGACGCCTATCGGGGGCAAGTGTTCCATAGCCGATATGCGTTCGACCTACCTAGCAACTTGTACCGAAAAGTCACCGAAACTCGAATCGTAGATATCGACCAGTTATTATTGGATGCTTTTGTAAACACCGATCAGCACCCCAAAGAATGTCAACCCGATGCGTCAGCGAGGGACAAAGCGTCAGCGCGAGACGTCGGACAAATTGTTTTTTGTGGACCAGGCTGTGGACGTATTCGCAGTCGTCTCGACGATGCCGATTTTGGAGAGTCCGGTTTGTCGGGTATGAACTTGGATCGTATCCATTGGCTAGAGAACCACACAAGCTCGCCCCGCGCGGATACTGTCGCTTTGCTTGCATTTCCAAAAGTTCGAGCAGGGGATTTGGTCGATGCGTTCCACCTCAACCCTCGATACTACCGCAACAGCGCGGCCGAAGAAAAGTTGCGGAAACTGTGAGAGACTAACTTAATCTTGCCGAGCGACTACACTTAGGCAAGCGACCGATTTCATCGTACCATAGAAGTAGGCACATTCCATTTGCCGTTCGCGTTGAGCCTCGTCGCATGGAATATGCCTGCTACTTTACGTGCCTTTGAAGCCAACCCATCGCGGACGATCCTCAGTTAAAATCATTCTATGGAAATCAAAAGAAACCCAACTCGAAGCGTTCGAATTGGCTCCATTGCTATTGGAGCCGAACATCCCATCGCGGTCCAAAGTATGACCGCAACTCACACAACCCAGATCGATGCAACCGTCGAATTGGTTAACGATTTGCAACGCGCGGGAGCAGACATTGTTCGCATCGCAGTCGATAGCGACAAGGACGCGGAGGCGCTCGCCGAGATTCGCAAACAAACAACCGCCAACCTCTCGGTCGACTTGCAGGAAAATTATCGACTGGTCGAAAAAGTCGCGCCCCATGTCGACAAAGTCAGATACAACCCTGGGCACCTGTACCACCACGAGCGAAACCGACCTTGGCAGGAAAAGGTCAAATTCTTAGCCGACGTTGCTGGTGCAAATGATTGTGCGATCCGCATCGGTGTGAACTGCGGCAGCGTCGACCCCAGCCAAAAAGAATTGTTCGATCCCAAGGACTCCATCGGTCCCATGCTTGCATCCGCAATCGAACATTGCGAATTGCTCGATTCGATCGGTTTTCATCGCTACGTGATTTCACTTAAAGATAGCGATCCGACCAACGTGGTAACGGTCAACCAACGTTTTTCGGAACTGAGGGCTGACATCCCTTTGCACTTAGGGGTGACAGAAGCAGGGCTTCCGCCCGATGGAATCATCAAGACGCGAATCGCTTTCGAGCAATTGATTGGCCGAGGGATCGGAGATACGATCCGAGTCAGTCTCACCGTCCCGAATTCGAAGAAGTCGATGGAGATCGAAGCCGGTCGTCAGATCATCGACGATATTCGCAACGGACGATTGCGTTCTGTGGTCGCGTTGGATCCGTCCAAGCTCAATATTATTTCCTGCCCGAGTTGCTCACGCGTCGAAAACGAAGCGTTCGTGGAACTTGCTCAGGACGTCAAGGAGATGACCCGGTACGCAAGCGACTATGCGATCACGATCGCCGTCATGGGCTGCCGGGTGAATGGCCCCGGCGAAACCGATGATGCGGACCTGGGCCTTTGGTGCGGTCCCGCCAAAGTGAATCTGAAACGAGGTGGTGAAGCGTTGGGTGCATTTGCGTACGACGAAATACTTCCTAAGCTACGCGTGGAACTCGATCGCTTGATCGAACAAAGAAAAACAGTCTAAGGCGAGTAGAGAGTAGAGCAATTGTCCTAATTGCTCCAACATACGTTGTCCCAATTGCTCCAACATATGATTGAGGACAATCGTTTTACACTAGACCGGGGAGAGCCATGCTGCCTTTGTCGGAGAGCGACCGCAAAAAACCAAAGATCCTCAACCCGGCTCATCTCGACTTTGTGAGCGGTACGCTTGTGCTCGATCAGTGGTCGGGGCAAGCCATCGAACGGGTCTTTGGCTCAGAGACATGGACCTGGGACGATCGCACGTTGACCTGGCGTGCCATGGCGTTGGACTACGCCTCAATTCAAGAGCATTTTCATCCCAATGCGTATGGAACGTTGGATCGAGTACCGCAGTGGCAGAGCGTCGTGTGGTCGAAAATCCAACTTCCCGAACTGCGACGTGAACAGCTCGATGCGGTTGCGGCGTGGTCAAGCAATCGACGCGGTGTGATCGTCATGCCAACCGGGACTGGCAAGACCGAGGTGGCGATCAAGATCATGGCAGAACAAGGATGCAGCACGCTGGTCGTGGCCCCCATCCGCGACTTGATGTATCAATGGCATCGACGCATCCTACAAGGGCTGGCGTACGATGCCGGCATCATTGGCGACAATGTGTTCAATCAAAAGCCCGTGTCGGTGACCACGTACGATAGCGCATGCATCCACATGCCAACATTTGGCAATCGATTTCAGCTAATCATTTTCGACGAATGTCATCATTTGCCGGGTCCGATTCGGAGCGATGCCGCACGCATGAGCGCGGCCCCCTTTCGTTTGGGACTTACCGCGACTCCCGAACGAAGCGACGGCGGGCACGCTCGATTGGATCAACTCATCGGGCCGATCGTGTATCGACTTGATATTGCGCAAGTGCGAGGGGCAACGTTGGCGGATTACGAGGTGATCCGAATCCCCGTGCAGTTAAACGAGCATGAGCGCGCTCGGTACGATCGGCTCGCCGAACAAGTTGCCAGTTACGTGTACGAAAAACGCAAGGAGGAACCAAGCTTCGAGTGGAGGGATTTGTGTTCGGAATCGCTGGTGAGCGCGCAGTCAGGCGCTATCTTGCGAGCGTATCGCGAGAAGCAATCGATCGAGGATCGCGCCGTGGAAAAACTGCGGGTGCTCGAAGATCTGTTTCGACTCCATGCAGGCACTCCCATCCTCGTGTTTGCGGGCTCGAACGCGATGGCTCGCGATGTATCGTTGCAATTCTTGATCCCTTGTTTGCTTAATCACTGCGGCAAAGCCGAACGACTCGACTATCTCCATGGTCTACGCGATCGAGCCTATCCCGCGATTGTCGCCAACCAAGTGCTCGATGAAGGTGTTGATCTCCCGGAAGTAAAAATTGCCATCGTCATAGGCGGGATGGCATCGACCAGACAAGCCAAGCAACGACTTGGCAGGATCCTTCGCCGTCAAGGCAATGAGCGTGCCATACTCTACGAAGTGGTCGCGCAAGATACCAACGAGATTACGAAGTCTCGAAAACGAAGGAGGAACGATGCTTACACGCGAACTCGCAATCGCGACGTATGAACGCGGGCATTTGGTCCCAGACAGACTTCATCGCTTAACGCATGCGTCCTACTTGCTGTTAGCCACCGCGATGCTTGACGTGTATCGTCACGGAGTCGGCAAGACTCGCAAAGCATTGCATGCTGAGGTACGTGACTTGTTTCCTTTTTCCGACGAACACCCACCTCGACGCATCTTGGCTTTTTGCAAACTCTTGGACGAAGCAGCTGAGTTTGATACGGGCGATGGCTCCAAAACCGCCATGCTACGACAATCGGTTTTTCGCTCTGCAGCGAAACATCACCCTCTGGTTGTCGTCAAGGACACTCTGTTTGGATCGCAAGTAGGAGAGACACAACGCCTCATTGCGCAAGAGCATGGGATGGATTGGTCCGAGTTGCGAATGAAATTGTTCGCCGATCTCATCGAGAACCATCGGCTCAAGAGTTTTGAAGGCTTCGAAAATGCCGAGAGACTTCTGGCTCGCTACAACGTGGCTCAAGCTCAAGTGGCCTTGTTTGATGCTGTCCATTTGACTGTGATCGCAAAGGAAGATTTCAAATCGATACTCCGATTCGCAAAGCTCGCTCGCTTGATGCATCGAATCGAAAAACGCGCCGACGGTTATGTATTCGTGTTTGATGGCCCGGCTTCACTCCTACACGCAACTCATCGCTACGGAACGGCTATGGCAAAATTCCTGCCCGGGCTATTATCGTGTACCGGCTGGAGGATGAGAGCCGCTCTGCGATCCAGGTTTCAAACTAGTTTGCGGTTTGAACTGGACGACCGATGCGGTTTGACGAGCGATGCCAAGGTGGGGGATGAGTATGATTCCACCGTGGAAGCGGCTTTTGCACATCGGTGGGGAGCGGAGCCAAGAGATGGGTGGACGTTGGAACGAGAAACCGAAATTCTGCATCGGGGGCAGATCGCATTTTTTCCTGATTTCGTTTTCAAACACAGTTCCGGCTTCCAAGCGGCCATGGAAGTCATCGGCTTTTGGACACAAGAGTATCTAACACAAAAGTCGTCCGTTTTGAGTCTGTTTCGCGACACTCCGATACTCTTGGTGATTGCTCACTCCGTGAAGGACAAGCTTCCTGATCTAAGTGGACATCCCGTTCTGGAGTACAAAAACACCATCTCGGTCGACGCAGTTTTTGAGGCTCTAGAATCCATGCGAACCGCTGTAGCCGCGTCGCTCCGCGACGCGGAAGTGCGCCGTGATGCAAGGTAATGAGATGCGCTGCGATGCAAGGTAGTGTGGATGCGCTGCGATGCAAGGTAGTGTGGATGCGCTGCGATGCAAGGTAGTGTGATGCAAGGTGATGTGATGCGAATTAGCGTCGCTACGTTTTCTTGACTCTCCTCCCGCGGCGCGGAGCGACGCGGCCACAACCGACGCGGCCACAACCGACGCGGCCACAGTTAGGAGTCAGATAGCGTTTCTAAGAAAATTTCTAACGAAGTCCGCCTAGAACGCCCGTACTGTCCCCAAGCTTCGCAATCGGCGCACCGAAGCGATCGAGCATCGCCAACCACAGGTTGTTGAGTGGCGTTTCGTCTGGGTAACGTATGTAACGACCTGTCGCGATCGTGCCACCACCTTTGCCCGCCATGATCAAAGGCAAGTCATGATGGTTGTGTCTGTTTGGGTCGGAAATCGCACTCCCATAGGCGACCATGCAATTGTCTAACAAAGTACCCTCACCCTCCTGGACGGATTTGAGTTTGCTGACCAGATAAGCGAATTGCTCCATGTGATAAATACTGATCGCTTTCAGTTTATCGAGGTTTTCTTGTTTCTCTTGGTGATGCGAAATCGAATGATGGCCCTCGTTGACGCCGACCATGCGATACTTTTGCTCGCTCCCTTCTCGGGCGAACATAAAAGTTGAAATGCGGGTGACGTCGGTTTGAAAGGCCAACACCAACAAGTCGCACATCAATCGAATGTGTTCGGTCAAATCTGCAGGTACGCCTTCGGGTCGCGACACGTCGTCGGGCAATACAATGGGTGAAAGTTTTTCGGCTCGCACAATGCGCTGTTCCACTTCGCGGACACCTGTCAGATATTGGTCCATTTTTTGTTTGTCGGCTCCGCCCAGCGTGCGCTGCAAACTCTTTGCGTCCTCGAGTACCAAGTCCAGTACACTGGATCGCAACTCGCGACGCGATTGCGTTACCGCGTCGTTGCTTTGATCGGAAAACAGGCGATCGAAAACGAGTTTTGGATTCACTTCGGTCGGTAGCGGAGATGTCGCGTTTCGCCAAGCCAACGTGTGTTCATACACGCATGAGTAGCCACTATCGCAGTTGCCTGCACCTTTGAATGCTTCGATGGCGATTTCCAACGAGGGAATGCGTGTTCGATCACCCAATTGCAGCGCGGCGACTTGGTCCGCCGATTGACCTGCCTGAAAATTGGCTCCAGCAGTCTTCTTGGGTTGAGCGCCCGTAAGGAACGCCCCGCCAGCTCGCGCGTGGTCGCCGCCACCGTCGCCATTGGCGCGACCCTTGTCACAAGTTAGCCCTCCGAACACGATCATGTCGTCGCGATGTTTGGCCATAGGTGCCAGGCAAGGGGTCACTTCGAAATCTTTGCCCTCGGTGGTTGGCATCCAATAGGGCATGTAGGCTCCCTGAGGAATGTAAACCCACGCCATCCTTTTGGGTGGAGCGATGGCTTGAGTACCCGCAGCAACTGCTGGCGACATGCGATCAAGCAGTGGCAACGCGACGGTGGCTCCGACGCCTCGCAAGAGAGTTCTACGCGAAAGGGCATTTCTCATTGGGATTCTCCTGAGGCGGGTGGCGCAGTGCGCATTTGAAAGGGCTGGCTATGAACAATTTCGGTTATTAGTCTTGAGAACTTGAAGTCGTTGGAATGCAAGGATTTTACGATTCCGTCGACTACACACTGATCGTAATACTCCATCCCACGACCGGTTGCATAGGTCAACATCTTTTCGACGATGCATCGAACAAACAAATCTTTGTCGGCTCGCATGATCTGCTTCAGCTCGTTTGGGCCCGTAAACGCCTGTCCGCCGGGCAGAACACCCGACGCATCGACGTCATTTTGGCCATCCTTGGTTCGCCATGCGCCAATCGCATCAAAATTTTCAAAAGCAAATCCTATCGGGTCCATTTTCGCATGGCAAGATGCGCATTTTTTATCGGAGCGATGCTGCTCCATGACCTGACGCAAATTGCCCGAAAGCACTCTCGCTTCGTCGAGTTCAGGAACCTCGGGCGGTGGAGGAGGTGGAGGGGTGTTGAGAATCTGTTCCAACACGAATTTCCCTCGTTTCACTGGCGATGTTCGGGTCGCATTCGACGTGAGTGTGAGAATACTGGCTTGTGTCAATATTCCACCGCGGTGTGCGGGTGAACCGACGCGTACAAAGGCTGAGCCCTTGACATCGGGAATGCCATAGAGCTTTGCCAGCGATTCATTCACCCATGTGAAATCGGCATCCAACAAGTCGAGGATACTTCGATTCTCTCGAACCATCTCGCCGAAGAACAAAACGCTCTCTCGAATCATCGACTCTCGCAATTCTTGAGTGAAGTTCGGGAACAACGTAGGGTCGGGCGAGGAAAGATCCAGCTTGCGAAGAGCTAGCCACTGCACTGCGAAATCCTCAATCATGGAGGACGATTTCGGGTCCTTGATCATTCGCCCCACCTGAGCGTCTATCTCCGAACGCAACTTGCCGTTCGCAGCCAAAGCGAGCAACTTGTCATCCGGCATGCTGTTCCATAGAAAATAGGAGAGACGACTGGCCAATTCATATTCGCTAACATGGTAGCTTGTCCCAGGTTGGACATCGGGGGGATCGTTCTCGATACGAAACAGAAAGTGAGGCGACACTAGCACTCGCAGCAATGCAGCCCGCACGCATGGCTCAAACCGGCGGTTGTACTTTGCGGCGGTGTCGAACAGCGCCAAACACTCGTCGACTTCGGCTTGGCGAACCGGCCTGCGAAAAGCTCGCGAAGCAAAACGAGTGATGATCTCGCGAGCTGCTTGCCGATCATCCAAGCCATCCGCATGGGCCATCAATCGCATATGGGTTTCCGGTAGCGCAGGCTTGGGAGGATTGCCGGGGCCTTCGGTATCGATACTCCTAACGAAAAGCTTTCTGGTGACAACACCCAACGACTTAAGGGAATTGATGGCTTCTTCCGATTCTTGCCGTGCGGCTTGCCGTGCCTCGCGACTAATCTGTGCATTGAGAGGGAGGTTGCTGTTGAAGCGGGTATTTGCTAAAGCATCCTTTTCATCGCGGGTCTTGATCAACGACGCGACCTTTTCCGCTTGGCTGGATTCGAGATCTGATGGGACCGAATCACCGGGATTAAGAAACAGGACCCCGACTCGATAGCTCCCCTTTTTGACGCGGACGGACATCTCGATCGTTGTCGGACGATCTTTGGAACGAGAGGGTATGTCAAACTCCGCAGACTCAAAATGGGTCTCATTGTCTGGACTTGGAGACGAAACGCGAATTTTAGCCCGGGCGACTTCGTCGCCAGCTTGCTCCGCATACACCTTTGCCTGAATGGTATAGTCACCCTCTTCCAAAGCGATGAACCCCGATTGCTCGACCTTTCCGATGGCGAACTCCGGCCGAAGTTGGCCCACGGGTGATTTCGTTTTTGACGGAGGATCAACAATCTTGATCGCTTCCTCCACAATGGATTCGGCCGCGATCAAGTACTTCTCCGCCAAGAGCGGCGAGAAGTTCAGGACATCGCCGATGTTATCAAAACCGTAGCCGACATCGTCGGCCGGAAAATCTGCGGCAGGTTGGAAATGGATCCCGACGAGATCTCGAATCGTGTTGTTGTATTCCGTCTTGTTAAGTCGGCGAATGGTGACTCTCCCGGCACGGATCATGCTGCCTGGTTTGCCACAATCGAGATCGGATAGGATGCTGTTGATTGCTTCGATCGTACGTTGGACATCTTCCGCACGTGGCTGCGACTCTCCCGCAGGTGGCATTTCGTGCGTTGAAAGCATATGGACGACATTGTCCCAAACCTTTCGGTTCTTTTGCATGGACAAGTCGTCTTTGAACCTCTCGAGGGACAAGTCCGCTTCGGCTTTGGCAAGTCCATGACAGCGGACACAGTTTTTTGCGACAAAGGGGAGAACGTCCTTTTGAAACGACTTCTTCGGTTGTGTTTCTAAATCGCTGCCCGTCGAGCGTTCCTGCGCAGGTGAAGAGTTTGGCCATGCAAGTGACAATACCATCACCAACACTGCGAGGCATGTGAGCGAACGTAAAGCCATCAAATTTCCAGGTCCCATGGATCAACAAAACAGATTTTGAAAACAATTTTTGGGGCGGCGTCTACGACAGTGTAACTGTCATGGCAAAAAATTTCACGGTGAAAAGCTGCTTCCATCGGCTTTATGCCGGTGGAGCCACAACTTGACGGCTAGAGTTGTCGCCTGTGTTCTCCATCGTGGCTCGTCCCGATGGAAGCACGACTTATCGGCTAAATTGAAAGCTGTTGGCTCCTTTGTAAAAAATGAGGGTAAAAGATGGGAACCAACAAAGCCCACTATCTTTTCCGACAAAACTTACAAAAAACCTAATTGCGTTACGTATCCTCAGGCTCACCCACATCGACGTTGGACCAATCGATTTTGGTACTGGAGGCCTGCACGTCAGACAATACTTCCAGCGCTTTAGGCAAATCTCCACTCCTGACAAAGACGGAGACGTCACCGGGTGCTTCGGTGTAGAAACCGGTGGTGAATGTGCCGGTCGTAGTTCCCTGGATGCCACACTCGGCCAAAGCAGCAAGAATTGCGACCGCTTCTATTTCGTTAACAAATCGAGTTAACAGAACAGGGTTATTGGTCTCGACCATGTTTAGCTCGTTCATTTATACTCTCGACGAATGTAGCATTTGACAGGAAAATTCTTGACAGGAAAATTCACAGGGAGCACTGATGACAGGCCACCCATTCGAATCCACGAAACAACCAACACGGATATTCAGCGGGCGACAGCCGCTAAGTGTGGCTTACTTCGTATTCTGGGTCCGGTTCTTGGACGCATGAGGCAGTGAACTCAACTCCTTCGTAGACATCGCTTAGATTAAGCCTAAAACCGAGCATAGGCAATTCGATTCTGGCATCCATGCCTTCGTACGTTTCTCGCAAGAATCCGTCGGGCGTTCGACGCATAATGATCGCCAGAGGTTTGTGTTGCTCCAGAATGATGTATACGTCAAGTGAATCAATCGTCAGGTAGGCAGATAGTTTCTCGTCAAGATCGATCGACCGGGTCGATGGCGAGAGGACCTCCACAATCAACACAGGACGATCCTGAAAGACATCGGTGGGGGCATTGCTATCGCACACAACCAGCAGATCAGGGTAATAGTATTTAGTCGAAGCCAGTTTGCGAATCCTGACTTTTGTGTCTGAGTCATAAGGAACGCAGGGACGTCCGCGAAGCGACTGCCAAATGCTACCAAAGCAATTGGACTTCACGCGATTGTGGCGATTCGTTGCTCCCGTCATGGCTCTCACCCAGCCGTCAACATATTCGTGACGAATCGGAGATGCGGACTCGAGTCGGAGATACTCGTCCATGGATACGAATTCTGGCTGTTGTGCCGTGCTCATGATGTGTTCAAATTGCTTTGGTATGCGTGCTCGGAACTGCATGAAAGATGCACACAAAAGCATTATACCCGGCAGCCTATACTCGTACTACCTTGACGCCAAATATTAGTCTGGCGCGCCTTCGGTGAACTAGGCAAACACATCAAATCTAGGCCTGGCTTGCGGCACGGTTGGTACGATGAGCAATCTCGTTCGGAGTAACGTCTCAATCGAATTGAATAAACTGTATGCCGATGCAGAGTTTGCTTCAACGTGTGATATTCGGACATGTATTCAACACAATGTAGAACTCATTGAACGCCCGTCGAAACCCGCTTCAATTGCGATATGCTTTTCAGCGATCCATGTTACGACTTGTGCATCCGACATTGATACAACTATCGATACAATCATCGCGACACTCAATAACTCGAATCAATCCCAATCCGAACACTTATTGTTTAGCGACGCCTGAGGTGGTAGCCGAAGACGAGATGATTCTTGAGGGCCTGTCGTTTATTCGCGAGCTGAGCGTAACGCCGAGTAAATCACCTCGACCTTGAAGACTCGAAGGCTAGGACTCATAGTCAAATGATCGTTGTGCAAGATCTTGCCTTCGCGATCTAGCAGAACGTACGAAGGAAAGCCCGTTACACCTAGCTCTCGAAAACGTCGACTGATCGTTTCTTCAGGAGTATCGACAATGGTCGGGTACTTGACGCCGTTCTGCTGAATGTACTGACGCACGCTTTCGGCAGAAGCCGGTGAGGCGTGGACTCCGACAATTTCGAAGTCAGCACCACCGAACAATTCGCGGGCCAGCTTCAACGTCGGCATGTCAGCTGCACAAGGACCGCAGCCGATAAACCAAAAGTCGAGTAACACAAACTTGCCACGCATCTCGTCCAATGACTTGCATTTGCTTTGGAGCCACTCCCCTTCCGACAGGTTGGGAGGAACTTGACCAGAATCTCCCGCTGCAAATGCCTTCCTATGAGTTTGGATTTCTCCGGCCCAGCGTTCCCGGAATTTGCGCATCTCTTCGGTTTGCCCATGATCCAAGAGTTGTTGGATTTGGTCGACAACCCAAGTCGGGGAACGATCTTCCATCATCACTGTTATGGTGGAGCGGTCATCAAAAATCTTTGGATCGATTTCAACCATTCCAGCTCGCGTTCCGTTTGGCTCAAACGCCATCACTCTGCAAATCGGTGACTCTGCTGGTTTTGCTTTCGAGATTAGCTGTCCTTCGGTATCAAGCTGGAATTCGCCTTTGTCATTGCTTCGCTGATAGTCAGTACCCCACATGCCGTGATAGAACCTCACTACCGCATTGCGAACAGGGTTGCCTTCCGCATCCACCGTGAGACCTCGGAGCTTCTCCATTTTTTCAATTCGGAATTCCGGAATGATCGGCTCCTTGTCAGGCTCAACCATGAACTCGAACCGAGATGGCGTGACTTTAGCTCCGGGGACGTGAACGTCAATGCAGGCCCTGCCGTTGGGCAATTTCACAGTGAATCGCCCATCCCTGCTCGGTTCAACAAACGAACATCCGATATACTCATTGCGGGAACCAATTTTCGCTGGTGCATTTGGACCTTTATTTTCCGTGCTGCCCGATACGTAGGACTCATCATTGAGCAACGACAGGTCTCCCACAAGTTTGCACTGAAAGGAACGAGCCTTGCGAACTAGAAAATCGATGGACCTTTTGCCGTCTACTGGCCGAGATAGAATCTCCGTGAACCGCTCGTCGCTTCGATCGATGTAAGGTGTAACAATGATTTCGTCGTTTTTTGCTCGCAGTTGTATTGCCACGTGGTTTAATCGCTCCAAGGTCGCATGAAATTGATCGTCAATCGCGTGGAACAGATGGTACACATACGGAATGGTCTTGCGGTCGGCCTCGTTTGGCATCGCATTCAGATTGAACAACTCTGAAACAGACAACGCAGGCACTGTCTCGTCTCGAATCAAGTTTACTTGCATCGTGTCGCCGGATTTTAGGTAAGCGGAACCAATGTGTCCTTCGCTCGCTATCAGGTCCTGAACTTTTGCTTGAACCCAATCCGGATGCAACACAGTCACGGACACGCTGGCCCCTTTCGGCAAATCGTTGAGGACAACGTCTCCGTCATCATCGCTCAATGGAAGCGTTGTGCCGTATGGCGTCTTGGCTCCAAAGCGGGTCGCCAAGGATCCTCCACCTTTATCGTTAACGACCAACAAAGAAAGCATAGCGCCGCGTACTGGCCTACCCTTGTCGTCCCGAACACTGATCTTGGATGTAACAGGCTTCGCTAACTTCAGGTGGAGCGATCGCTTCTCCTGCTTGGCCAACTCACTTGCAGAACATGTCGGAGCGAACCCCGCTGCCTTTACTATCACTGCCAGATACTTGTTTGGCGGCAAGCCTGCCAATTTAGCCTTTCCGGCCGCATCGGTCTCATCGCGGATTGGTAACTCGTTCCAAGTTCCATCCCACAGCATGGCTGACGCTTGAGCACCAGAAATGGCGTTACCGTCCATGTCCGTCACCTGCAGTTCGATCGAGTTTAGATTGGTTGGCTCTTGGCCAATCGCGGTTCGGTTCGAAAGCGTTAGAAAACCGATGACTAACAGGAGCAGGAGTCTAGTCGTTATCGCGTCGATCGTTGAAGGCAATCGCCCGATGGCAGTCGATTTTCCGCTACCAAAAGTCTGTACGGTTGACATGGTCAAAAAGCCTTTCATTCCAGGAAGTGTAATTGACTAGGCGGTTCCGGGCCATTTGGATGAACAAGTAATTTTTAGGCACATGCGCCTACAAAAAAGAGTCATGTTGTAGCCTATCTAGCAGGTCAAATCGGCTGTGGTATCGGTGAATTTGCGTCTCATCCTCGGAAAGATCTGGCGCTGTTGGTCGTCGTCGAAATATTATCGTTTTCAGGCGTCACGGCTGGTCCCCACCTCGAATTCTTTTTTTAGCCCATCGGGACAAGCTGGAAAGGCCGACGATGACAATACTTAGATAAACATCGACTCAAAATTTGTCTATTTTATCCAATAACAATTATCTCGATTTGTAAATCGAAGCGCCCCAGGCGCGCGTGGAAACTGAAACCGTTCCCCCACCCCGGCGTGCCAAACCGGAGCGAGTTGGCAGCTACGAAAAAGCAACAGCCTTTGGCAGCGATTCCGAT
>JBEBHM010000444.1:0-7176 GCA_040080875.1 Pirellula sp. | reverse complement strand
GGCAATCGCATCGAAGCATCTGGGTGCCAAGTACAATCGTCCAGGATTCAATCTCTTTGACTACGACGTTTACGCTTTGTGCAGCGACGGTGACTTGATGGAAGGCGTCGCCGGCGAAGCGGCGTCCATCGCAGGGCATCTCAAGCTATCGAACCTGTGTTGGATTTACGACGACAACGGAATCACCATCGAGGGACACACCGACCTCGCATTCAGCGAAAGCGTCGGGCAGCGTTTTCAAGGATTGGGTTGGCATACGATCTTGGTCGAGGACGCAAACGATCTCGTCGCACTCAAAAAAGCATTTGCAGAGTTCAAATCCACGCAAGACAAACCAACGCTTATCATCGTTCGATCCATTATTGGCTATGGCTCACCCAACAAAGCCAACACGCACGGTGCCCACGGTGCTCCGCTGGGCGAAGACGAAATCAAACTCACCAAGAGAGCCTATGGCTGGCCCGAAGATGAAAAATTTCATGTGCCGGACTCGGTTCGAAAGTATTTCGTAGACACGCTTGGCAAACGCGGAGCAGAAGCGAGTGCAGCATGGACCAAACTATTCGCGGATTATCAATCCAAGTTCGCCAAAGAAGCTGACGAAGTATCCACCATCATCCGCCGACAGCTTCCGGCAGGCTGGGATGCTGGGCTCAAACCATTTGCGGCCGACCCCAAAGGACTTGCAACTCGTGTCAGCAGTGGCAAAGTACTCAATATGCTCGCCCCGCATCTCCCAAGCTTAATTGGTGGATCAGCCGACTTGGCACCCTCGACGATGACGTTGCTCGAAGGGCAAGGTGATTTTGGTGCGAAGAGCTACGCAAGCCGCAACATGCACTTCGGTATTCGCGAACACGGGATGGCCTCCGTATTGAATGGCATGACATTGTCGGGGCTTCGTGCATACGGCGCAACATTTTTTGTGTTCACCGACTACATGCGTCCGTCGATGCGTTTGAGCAGTATCATGCATCAACCTGTTTTGTATGTCCTGACCCACGACTCCATCGGCTTGGGCGAGGATGGCCCAACGCATCAACCCGTCGAACATTTGGCCGCATGCCGAGCCATCCCGGGCCTTTATGTCTTTCGACCAGCCGATGCAAACGAAGTGCTGCATTGCTACAAAGCAGTCGTTCAATTGACAAAGCACCCGTCGGCCATGGTGCTTTCGAGACAGAATGTACCTACCCTGGATCGGTCCAAGTTTTCGGATGCAGCGGGTGCAGAGAAGGGTGGGTATGTCCTCAGCGATTGTGCCGGTCAACCGGCCGCGATCTTGCTTGGTACAGGTACCGAGATCCCCATTTGCCTCAAGGCCCAAGAGATTTTAGCATCGGCTGGCATTGCCACGCGAGTTGTCAGCATGCCATGCTTTGAGTTGTTTGACGATCAGACACCCGATTATCGGGAGAGTGTTTTGCCGAAACGCGTCACGCTCCGAGTGGCATGCGAAGCAGGGATTCGGCAAGGGTGGGACAAGTACATCGGAGCAGATGGGAAATTTGTCGGTATGAGTTCATTCGGTGCGTCGGCGCCCTTCAATCAACTCTACGATCACTTCAAGATCACAGCTGAGCAAATCGCATTGCAAGTTCAAAGCTAAGTTGGACACAGTCGATTCGTTCATCGCCCATGTCGATCGAGAAAGCGAACGATCCTTCTAAGTCTATGCCCAAACCAAGCGAGGCATCGCTGCAGGTTCAAAGTTGGAGAGTAAAGATCGATTCGAGCAATGGTCAGGATTAGTTCATCCGTGCTCCGGCGCAGCCATCAGCGCTATGATCCTACAGTCTACGTTAGCACAGATGGCAAAGCCGGTGCACTGATGGATGAAAGAGGCATCCACCCCACAATGCGTTTGTGTTCAAACTCATTGGTAAACAATTAATTGCAAAACCGTTGCCGTCACCGTAGACTTTCATACGTTTTCTCACGTTGTCCGAAATTTACACATCGAACGAATCCTAACCAATCAATGACTGATCTTAAAGACCGTTTTTGTCGGACTTTATTCGCAATGGTTGCAATGCTGTCTGGCGCCGCTATGGTTTGCGGCCAGGACAAGTCGACAAAAACTGATACTGACTTCGATACACTGGTTTTCGTCAAGTCAGGAGATTTACCGATCATCCTTTCCGCCCCTCATGGCGGCACGGGAGAAGTGCCAGGGGTGTTGCCACGGATAGGTAACGGTCTGGAGACGGGACCTTCAGGGTTCGTTATGGCCCGAGATTCGGGTACCGAGGAGCTTGCGCATGAAGTGCTTGACGCAATCAAGAAACGATTTGGAAAGTCTCCTTATGTCGTCATTTCAAAAGTTCATCGCAAATTCATGGACCCTAACCGTCCGGCCGATATTGCATTCGAGGACCCAAAAATCAAACCCTACTATGACCACTATCACGACAGCTTGTCGAGGTTCTCTCGCGCTGTAGTGGATCGATTTCAAGTGGGAGTATTGATTGATTTGCATGGTCAAGGTACTCGCAGAGACACCGTTTTTCGCGGCACCAAAAATGGACTCACGGTTACCCACCTTCGGGAGACTTTTGGAGAAACCGCCCACCACGGTTCCAATAGTTTGTTTGGGCTACTTAGTAATCGCGGCTGGACGGTCCATCCCTCGCCGCTCGACGAGAAAGAACAATCTGGGTTCACGGGCGGTTTCATTGTACAGACGTACGGCAGCCACAAAGCGAGGCCCATCGACGCGATGCAACTTGAATTTGGTGCCGAGTATCGAGTGGCAAGCTGCCGAGCGAAAACAGCGGAAGTGCTGGCAGATGCACTTGCAGAGTATTCCGGTCTCTATCTTCAGATAAAGGCACCAGCGGTATCAGAACAACCTCGTCTACAAAGCGTCCCATGAACGGTGGGAGTAATGGTTGGAACAACGGCGATTGCCCTTGGTGAATTTGGAAATAAACGCGTCATTGGCTTTAGCGAATACCGAAAGAAAAGAATGAAGAGCTTATTCCTGATAGTCTTCTCCTTGATTCCTGCGACCATCGCGATGGCACAGGACACTGTTCCGGACAAGCTTGTGCGATGGTTGTCAAATCAGCAGTGGCAACGCGACGCCGACGGGCCGATACTGTCGTTGGGGAAAGCGGGAGATTTTGACGAAACGCATATCTTTGCTCCGACGGTAGCCATGGAGAATGGCAAGTACCTCATGTGGTACTGTGGTTCGCAAGGATTCGCGCATGATCTTGCACCGGTGCGTTCACGCGACGAACGTGTCTTTCGGCTTGGGTTAGCGACGAGCGATGATGGACAGACTTTTGAACGGCATTCTGGGCCAGTGTTTCAGTTGGAGACGCCTCGATTGTCCGTTTTGACCCCATCGGTCCTGCGCGATTCTAAAGGGAATGTGGTGCGAGAGTCCGGGATGATGCGCATGTGGTTTACATCGGCAACGCTGGGTGGCGGGGGACAGTCACATGCAATACAACAGGCGCTTAGTCCAGATGGAACTCAATGGACGACCATTTCGGACATCCAACTCGCGAGGGCGTATGCTCCGTCGGTGTTAAGGACGGACAACGGATACGAGATGTGGTATACCCAACCCGGATCTTATCCTTGGATCATCCGTCATGCCAAAAGCGAAGATGGCTTGCAATGGGTTGTGACCGATCAACCCGTTCTTGAGATCTCACAATCGTGGGAACACGATCTGCAGATTTATCCGTGCGTGTTGCTTGTCGACGGCGTCTACTTGATGTGGTACGCAAGTTATCTGCATAAAAATCACGAGACAACCGCCATTGGTTTTGCGGCGAGCACCGACGGAGTGAAGTGGTACAAACACGCTAATAATCCCGTCCTTCGCCCCGAACCTTCGCGACCTTGGGAGTCACACTATGTTTCGAGCCATTCCGTGATGCGGTTGGAAGACAATCGATTTCGGATTTGGTACGCCAGTCGCAAACAACCACCATTTCAAAATTTGTACTACGCATTAAACACGGCAATATGGAACGGCCCATAGAACCACCAAAAATTCTATTTTTCGGGTCCGTTCGCTCACCGCATTGGAACCTTCCTCCGCAATGCGAGAGTTACTTGGTCCAAACCAGCGCTTGCTTCGGTCGAGGTCATTGCTGGTGGTACGGATCAAAAAGAGGATCGGTCGCATTTTGAATCGTCTAGTTTTGATCTTATTGTTTCGAGACAAGTCGCCAACGGTTTACACGACCCGCTGACCGATTTCCGCAATTGGAATCCCGCAGGACTAGCCTGCGGAAGTATCCTTGGTGAATTTGGAAATGGACGCGTCCTTTGTTTTAGCCGACACCCCGAGAAAACCCCCGATCTCGAAACAATACTCCTGCAAGGTATTCACTGGGCAGGAGATAACTGGACTCGAACGCGCGAATAATCCCGCGTAACGACACCCAAGCATCGGCGCAGCCATCTGTGCAATGATTCTTTCATCTTTGCTCCTGCGCAAGCGGCTTAGCAAATTATCTGCGATACTAAGGCGAGACCTACAAGTCAAACAACTAACGCAGTAAGCCACCCTAATGCCCTCGATCGGCTATTGAAACAGTTCTGACAGACGACTTATTGCGAGCTTTAGGATGTGCCAGTCGTACATGCGCGGGCCATGAAGCTGGATGGCAATCGGCATGTTGTTCCGATCTTTGCCTATCGGCGCGACGAGTGCCGGCGTCCCGGCGACGACTGTCGGACAAACGTAGGCTCCGAGGTATTGCGAATACGGGATTGCTTTTCCGTTTTGCTCAAATGAGGACCCCGTTTTTCGGCGAGTGATCGCGGCGGCAGGCGAGACTGGCAATCCCCAGAGATCATATCTCTGGAATAGGCCGTTTAACACTGCGTTCAATTCCTCGCGTCGAGCCAAACCTTCCTGATACTCAGTTGCTGAGGCCAAAATGCCATGACTCATCCCAGCGCTGAGCGGACCATGCCCCAAACGGTAGTTCAAGAAATAACGCGTGAATCCATGAATCGCAAGCCGGTTCCGCATGCCGAACGGCAGCAGTCGCTTCATTTCGTAGCCCGCGATCAAGCCCCAGAGTGAGTAGGCCTCGTCGAAATCAAACGGTGGCTGATCGAGTACCGAGACCTCGTGCCCCGCTTCGCGCGCTCGCTGTACGAAACATTGAAACACTTCACGCGAATCGTCTTCCAGCGGAGCCATTCCGATGGAAGGCGTTATCGCGATTCGTACACGACTCGGTAATGTGGTTTCTTGCTCATCCGGTCGAATCGCACTTAGGAGAAGTTTCAAGTCGTCGAGTGACCGCGCCATTGGCCCGGCAGCCAGTAGACTAGGAAAAAGAGGCGGACCCGGTGGCCCGGCATCCTCGAGTGGAAGCGCTCCGACGCTTGTTCGCAGCGCGTACACTCCACAGCAGTGGGCCGGGTAGCGTATCGAACCCGCCAAATCAGTGCCGAGTTCAAGTGGTGTGAATCGGGCTGCCAATGCCGCAGCAGCGCCGCCGGACGATCCGCCGGGCGTGCGACTTGTGTCGAGCGGGTTGACACACTCGGGGCCAAAAGGTGGTTTGCATTGCCAGTCGAAACATGCGAACGGCACCGATGTTCGGCCCATGATGATCGCACCGGCACTTCGAAGTCGAGCAATCAGGGTGCAGTCCTGCTTAGGCCTGTGAAATTTCAAGTGTGGTAGACCATACGACGACCTTACTCCACCGATTCGAAAAGCGTCTTTAACGGTCATCGGAACCCCGTGCAGGACTCCTAGCATTTTTCCGTCGGCAACGGCTCGATCTGCGGTCTCGGCCTGCTCAAGGGCACTCGCCTCATTTAGATAACAGACGGCGTGAATGTCTGGGTTTTGAAGTTTGATCCGATCAAGAAAGGCCCGCGTGACCTTGATCGAAGTAAGTTCGCCCGAGCGGATTGCGGCGGCTAAATCCACCGCGGAGCGGGAAGTGTTCGAAAGTTGTTCCGGATCTAACTGGATGTTCATTCACAGATTGTAGCGGCAAGTTGGCACACCTACGAACATGATGAAGCAAACACGAACTCGATAGACTCGGCCCCAGGTCAAGAATCTCCAGCTTCGAGTTGAAATCAAGCGGATTGTCACAAGAGCTACATTGCGACTGGCGAAACGAAATGGTAGGACTTGGGATGTTGTTTTCGAACCAACATGCGTCGTGCCGCAATCTGATCACCCGCCACAACGCATCGAAGGATTGATTCACAAGGAACGTAATGATGAAGAAGCTCAAATATATTGTTCGCGACGTACCTCAACATTGGGTCGGCGATGGATTCCCAGTGCGAAGTCTGTTCTCGTACGCTAGCGGAAACGACTTCGATCCGTTTTTGTTGTTGGACTACGCAGGCCCTTATGATTTTCCGCCAGCCGGCGGAAAGCGTGGCGTCGACGTCCATCCTCACAAGGGATTCGAGACCGTCACCATCCTGTATCAGGGTGAGTTGGCACATCGCGACTCAAGTGGAGGTAGCGGTCGGCTTGGACCCGGTGACGTGCAATGGATGACGGCTGGCAAAGGGGTTGTTCATGAAGAATTTCACAGTGAGCAGTTCACAAAGCAAGGCGGCATTTTGGAAATGGTCCAGTTGTGGGTTAATCTCTCCGCCAAGAACAAGCCCTCGCCGCCCAAGTATCAGGACTTGCACGATCATCAGTTTCCGCGTGTTGCAATTGCCGAGGGTCAGGGGTCAGCTCGTGTGATCGCTGGGCAGTTTGCAGACGCTAGCGGTCCTGCGAGCACGTTCTCGCCGATCAACGTCTGGGACGTTCAATTGAATGGGAATGCAACGGTTGAGTTAACGGTTCCTGTGGGGCACACGGCAATCCTGATCGCTCAATCAGGGAGTATGACTGTCAACAAATCGGCAATGAAGCCGGTCGAGCTCGCGTTGTTCGAACGTGATGGCGATGCAATTAAGATTCAAACGGAAACGACGTCGCGCATTTTGATCTTAACCGGAGAACCGCTCGGCGAGCCCGTTGTCGGTCACGGTCCGTTTGTGATGAACACTCGAGAAGAAATCCACGCAGCGATTCGGGATTACCAGGCTGGTAAGATGGGAAATCTTTCATAACGGTCGCCCATCATCGCGTCTGTTGGAATGTTCTCGAATCGCAATTGATCAGCGGTCAAGATTCGCACAGATGCCAAGGCCGGTGCATCGATAGAC
>JBEBHM010001218.1:0-1861 GCA_040080875.1 Pirellula sp. | reverse complement strand
CTATCTTGCAAAGTGCCTAAACTCTGTTCGTTTGGCTTTGCGGGAACTGCTGCATCCTTTCCGACTTGGACCTGAGAATCGAAATTGTTCACCGATGGAACAGAACTAAACAGATCTGTGGAAACAGTACCATCCGTCACTGCCCAGTTAAGATTGCTGGACGAGTCCGCCTTGCCGCTTGCTCGGTTGCGACCGTCTTGCATGACAATCGCGCCACCGCCCCCCATTCCGCCTTCGCCCATCCCTTGCATATTTATACTGCCGCTACTGTCGACGCCCATCCCTCCCATTCCACCCATGCCCATACCACCAACGCCTTTACCGTCCATTCCCATTCCACCCATTCCCATTCCCATACCCATTCCCGCGTAGTCATCTATCACTTTTGATTGGCCGACTATTGTTTGGGCACTGTCTGCCATCTTGCCGCTTTTAGATACGCCGTCATCCATCCAGCCGCGATTCATGCCGATTTTGCCGCTGGCCTGCTTATCGCGATAAGCAGCAATCTCATTCTCAGTGGATGCCGCAGGTGAACCTCCAGGTTGTGCGTACCGCATGGTCGGGGCGCTCTGAATACGTGCACTTCTCTGAATCACCGCACTATTTGGGATGTTCTCTCCATTCTGCGGGACGACCATTCCACCGGAAGAATTGAGTGGCAAATAATAAGCATTAGACGAATCAATTTCTCCAGTTCGACCTTCTTGGAATGTCACGACAGGGGCGGTTGAAGTTGATTCCGCCATATAGCCCATTTTTTTTCCAATGAATGGACTTCTGACGGAGTAAACACCGGGCACTATGAGCCACACCAGCACGCTGGCCGCAGCAACCATGACACCAGCTGTTGCCCATCGCGACCAAACCGACTTTGGTATCGTGTTCGTCGAACTTGCCAGAACCGTCATGGTTGGCAAGTTTTGATGCACGCCAGCCAACACGGATAACACTCGCTCACGCCGATCCGCAGGCAAATGCCAATCCTCGTCGGAGTTTGCAGGTTCGTTATCCATCGACGGTTCGCCTGCACCCACTTCGCATAACAACCCGTGCAGGTGCTCTAGATGCCGGTAGTAAGCAGCCAACTCCGGGCGCTGCTCCATCATCAACTGCAGTTGATCACGCTCGAAGTCGGACGCTTCGCCCATGACCAGATTCATTAAGCGAACCTGAACCTCGGTGTCGATCGGATTGGTATTGTCGATCGAATTGCTATTCTTAAATTGTTCGTTCATGATTCGTCTTCCACTCCTCTAGGCAACAGACCTGCAGCAAGCTTCTTCAGGACCTGATGAAGCCGATACCCCACATTGCTGATCGTCAGTCCCGTTCTTTGGCTGATATCTCGGTACTTGAGTCCTTCGTAATATTTCAGTTGTACAAGCCGACGATCCTTCTCCGGCAATTGGCTTAGCAACTGCCTAAGCTCGCCAACCGTCTCCATGCGGGCGATCAATTCATCCGGCGTTTCGTCCGATGTGTCGGCCAACAACATCAAATCTTGGTCACTGTGTAACGTCTCGCGACGGCTCTTGCGCAGGTAGTGATAAGCCCGATTTCGAACGCTGCGGAACAACCAAGCTCGTGGCTCGTTGACTTCCATCCACTTGGCGTGAAGCTGCAGGAAAACCTCTTGCACAATCTCCTCCGCCACCGCTCGTCGACCGGTCAATGAAAAAGCGAAACGCAGCAAATTCGACTCCTCGCTATCGAACAAAGTTCGCAGCGTCAGCGAGCCCGCCTCGGGCACTTCCGTCAGGTTGACTTCCGGAGTCGATTTCAACATAGCCTCTTCACGCTGTACTTCTCCACACAGAGCCGATTTGTTGGTCCCTACGTACAAGACCCCTGGCGAGCC
>JBEBHM010001217.1:0-1862 GCA_040080875.1 Pirellula sp. | reverse complement strand
CAGTTTCGACAATACGGGAAGATTCAATTTCGCTCCCGCAACTGGCGAATTGGGTTCACCGCTGGATGACGATGCTTTTCAAAAAGGATTTCAGGGAACGCTTCGAATCTCGTTTCAGTCAGGAACGAACACTAGCGATCAAGCTTTACACACCATGCATGTTTTTGTGACGCCAGGCTATTCGGCAAGCGTTCCTGCATTGATTGAGGAGGGAACATCAGGACGTATTCTGGGAATCATGCGCATGCAGCAGCGTCTCAACTACTTGGGATATGTAGACGTCAATGGCAATCCGCTCGTTGTAGATGGAATCGTTGGGCCGCTCACACGTTCAAGCGCTGGCCTATTCAACGCGGTCATATCCAACAGCCAAACGGTCGCGGAAGCACCTTGGGTCGATGCCGATCAAATCAATCGCAGTAGTGCTCCCCGATGGTTGGAACTTCCCAACTCTGGCCCGCACTGGTCTCTTTCTGGATCAGCGCTTGCCGACAATCGTGACTGGACGTCAAGCTGGTCAGCTGACCTTCTCAATGTTGCAGGATCATCATTGCCCAATGGAAACACCATGTCGGTGACCTTGGCCAGCGAGACGACTGGTGGTGCGATTCCAGGAGTGGTAGGACATGTGACGGGACGCGATCTCGATATCGGATCGTACTCCTCAATCTACCGGACACGCACCGTGAATTCTGTTGAGTATGTCGCAGCCCGAACAGTTTCCGACCCAACAGGCGTCAACCATGTTGCCCGCAGCATCTCGGGTTCTGGCAATTCGTTCGGAACTACGCTGGATCGCTTGACTTTGTTCACCTCTGGCCAAACGCCGGCCAATCTTGCACAAGTGCAAACGCACTCAGGACCGTCGAGCGATGCAGATGCTTGGCTCCGAGTCTCCATGGGCAACGATCGATATGAGCTTCGTCGAATCGTATCGGTTGGACCGGGTGCTGGACAAATCAAGCTCGATCGGGCACTCCCTGCATCCCTGGCTAGCTCCACTTCGATCGCGTGGGCGATATTCCACACCGTTCCGCTATCAAGCGCTAGCACGTCTTCAGGTCTAGTCGCCGATGTGCCGTTCAATATTACGAATCGCGGACTGTTGACCGGTCTTGCGCCGTTGCTTGCGGACCCTGCAAGCGGTTATTCGTCAACAAAGACACTTCAGCAGATTCAAGCCCTTCGTCGAGCGCACCCGGAGTCCGCCGCCAAAGCGATTGCCATCGAATTCAACGATCCCCGACTCTGGGGATTGCCTGGAACCATTTCCGAAAATGAAGCAGCAGGTTACGCAAGTTACTCACCCGATGCAGCCTCCGCATTGCAACTGCGTTCCGGCCCAGGCGCATCGATTGAGAGTGCGCTTTCCTCGATCGAAATGTTAGGACGAACTCCGTTCCCCGTAGGATTAAATGGATTTCTCAAAACTCTTCCAAATTTGCCGTTGGTGGCAGACAACCCGGCATCGACCATCGATTTTCTAACGCCCCTGCAAGCGTTCATATCGAATGTCTCGTTGCCAACTCAAGTCACTTCTCTGCAAAACATCGCAACTGGTTTAACTCAATCCGGGTACACCGTCGACTACGTAAAGCCTGCATCGGAGGTAGCGTCATTTGACACCAATGTTCCGACAGACTTGTTGAGCTTTTATCGACAGGTGACGTTGTCTCAGTTGATGGCGGACACAACCTTTGATGCGGGTATCCTGCAGAGCATCCTCGAGCTTGCAGATGTTGCGTTCACGGGAAACCTATCGTTGACATCCAACGTAACATTAACTCTGCATTATGGGATTGACCAATTCGGATTGTACCTCGATGGCACAAAACAGTTAGGTACGGCCAATTATCTCGTCA
>JBEBHM010000443.1:0-7183 GCA_040080875.1 Pirellula sp. | reverse complement strand
CGGGCGGCGTGTGTGGGTCGTGCGGCATCAACGGTGCATACCAAACAAAGAAGGGTTCTTTATTCTTCTTGCATGAGTCCATAAACGACATGATGGGCTCCATGCTTTTGCGTCCGATGGTCAAGCCGTCGTCTCCGTGCCGTCCCCCCTGAGTCATCCCGTCCGTAAATCCGCCGCGCGAGTAATGTCCTTGCCACCATTTGCCAGTTTGCAAACTTCGATATCCCAGCTTCTTGAGCATGTCCGGTAAAGTGCCCGCAGCGAATAAATTCTGGGTCATCGTCTCGCGCCCTTCCTTAAACGCGGCAGACTTGTTGAATTCTTGCCCCGCTAATTTCTGTGGGTTGGGTGGATCATTGGATGTCACTTTGTGCTGATGCGGATACTTGCCCGAGATCATGCTTGCCAAACTAGGGCAACATAAACTCGAAGTGACATAACCACGGGGAAAGGTCAAGCTGGAGCGTGCCAAGCGGTCGATGTTGGGAGTTTGAATATGAGGATGCCCCATGAATCCATAATCCGTCCAAGCGTGGTCATCCGAGATGATCATGACAATATTCGGCTTGGTTTCGGATCTAGCGATCGAAGCGAAAACGATCAACGCAGTCAACGCTACTAATTTGCTTATTTTGCTCATATTTTTACGTTACCGATTTTTGGGAGAGGTTTCTTTTGCAGAAAACCGATCGGCAAGTTGTTTGTGAACGACCGATAGGATTTTGTCTTCGAGTCCAGACGCGAATTTGGTAGGTTGATCATAGTAGATCATCGCGCTCGCGCCTTCATAGCCGCCTTCTTTCAAAACTCGTTCGCTCGGTATGTAACATGGAGCAGCATTGCTATAGGCACACAGCAGTAATCGCGTGGCATCGAATTCGGTCTTGATTCGTTTCGAATAGTCAACCACTACTTCTCCTGCCATGAAGACCATTGATAGAGAATCTCCAAAAGCCCACGTCTGAATTGGATAGGAGATCTTGGTTCGAAGCGACTCGCCTCGATCTAGTTTGGCCAACTGGACTCGGGCGTGGTAGCCGACTGGCGTATCGAGCTTACCGGTGGCTTGCATTTGTTCGCGTGATGGAAGTTCTGCGAGAGCCAAATCGACTCGCTCATACTGAATCGTGAGAGGACCCTCGACTTGACGCATCTCGCTACCTAAGACGCGATCCACTTCGTTCGAAATCTCAAGTCCCTGTTGCGAGGCCACATCGAATTGGTCGCCGACTACTCCGGATTTCGGATTTTGGTCGGCCCCACAACCGATCGAAAGCAAGGCGATTGCGCCTGAGTGAGCTCGCTCGATATGCTCCTGCGCATAGCCGCCCCAATCGCCGCTGATGAGATTGTCCGAAAGCGTGACACAATGGCAAGCGTAGTTCGTGTGGATCGCACGCAGCTTGCCACCTAAGTCGCGAATTGCCAGAACAGGCAAGTCATGATCGATCGGGCCAGTTGGCGAGCGACGATTCTTTGCAAAGGACACGCGTCCGATCTCAAAGTGGAGCGTTGACGGTTCGCGGTGGTCGAGCGCCTCTACGGCGACTTGTACCAGTTTGTCGATGAAATTTTGCGTATAGCGGTCGATGCGTTGTTGCTCGGCAGCAGGTATTGGCATTCCAAAAATGTTGGGGGTACATCCGTTGATCATCGGCGCCGAATGCGTGTGCGATGCAGCGATCGAGAGCCGTTCGATGGCGAGCTGGCGTTTGCTCTGAAGCAGTTTGCTAATAGCTTGAGTAATTTCGTCCGGCACTCCCAGGTTGTCCACGGTGATAAGTACGGCGGGTGGTTGGCCTTGGAAATCGATGGCCATCGCTTTGGCCCAAATTCTTTGCCGAACTCCGGCGGATTCCTGTTTGCGGGACAAAAATCCATTTTGGCGGATGGAGTAATCCGGAGTGATATCGATCTTGGCAAGGCCCACGTTGTAATGCGAAGCAGTCGAGGTGGTGACACCGGCATTCTCCGTAGAGTGTGCGGCAAAACACAGGCACATCCACACGGCGACCGAAACGCATATCGAGATTTTCATTTGCCCGTGCTCCTTTGATTTCACGTTTTACCGGACGCAATGATACCACAAGCGTTCTCGACCTTGCATATTGGCCAGCTTTTTCAGATGATAGTCTTTTCCCGCACAACATCCTATCACTCCTCTCATCGACAGGCCATGTTCATGATCACCGGTCCATTAACAGCGGCCCAAATCGAAGCCTTTGCAAACGATGGGTACTTGCTCATTCGGAGCTTGTTGGACGCCGAGGAAACTCGGTTGACTCTCGAAGCTGCTCGGCGAGACGAATCCATTCGTATACACAGCATGGATGTCATCGACACTCAAGGGCGGAGCACGCATCTCTCTTTATGGAATCACCCTGGTGACGATATCTATGGAGCGATCAGTCGATCGAGGCGCATCGTTGATGCGATGGAACAATTGTTGGGGGACGAGGTCTATCACTACCATTCCAAACTGAGCGCCAAGCAGCCCAAAGTTGGCGGTGCATGGGAATGGCATCAAGACTACGGCTATTGGTATCTCAATGGTTGCCTTCTGCCCGACATGGCCAGCGTCTTTATCGCTTTGGACCCAGCCACACGCGAGAACGGTTGCCTACAGTTGCTGAGAGGTTCGCACAAAATGGGACGCATCGAACATGGTCGTTTCGGAACGCAAACAGGCGCTGACCCGGAAAGGGTCGAGGCGGCCATGCAACGCATGGAACGGCTCTATTGTGAAATGGCCCCGGGTGACGCGATTTTCTTTCATGGCAATACCCTGCACAGTTCCGACGCAAACTTGAGCGAGAATCCTCGCTGGGGTTTAATTTGCTGTTACAATACGCGGACCAACCAGCCCTACAAGGAGTCGCATCATCCAATGTACACTCCGCTGGTCAAACTAGACGACAGCGTCATCAAGGCGATGGGCGCCAAAGGAAGCGAATCCGGGAAGACCTTCCTCGACCCCAAAAGGGACAAAACGCAAGGAGCAAAAAGCTAACGCAACGCAATCATGTCTACTCGCAGTCGAAACGATCTCATTGGATGCAGCGGACGCATGCGGAGTACCCTCAGCAAGTGGCGCGAGACCTCAGCAATCGTCGAAGAATCGTGGAATGATTCAACCGCCAAGGGTTTTTACCACCAAAGCTTGGGCACTGTGGAACCAGTTTTCAATCGCATGATGGCTTCACTTCAGGATGCTGCTGAACTTGTTCGAAGCATAGAAAAAAAGGTCGCCGACCCAGGGATGTTCAACTGACACTCGCGTAACATGCTAAAACTTGCTCCTGGTTCATTTCGGTTCTTGGATCCGATATCTCTTCACATAAACACCGAGAGAAGCAAATGCAAACTCAAGCGACCGTTCGGCATCGACTTATCATTCGAAGGAAAACGCGAATAGGCCCCCATCGCAGACGATTGCAGATCGAGTTCCTAGAGAGTCGTCAATTGCTTGCGGCCTGGGTTTCGCAGGGCCCCTTTGGGGCCACCAATGGTCAAGTCGAAAACATCGCCAATAGACCGGTGGTGGGTGCGGTTCATGCTTTGTTGGCTCATCCGACTAACCCGGATATTCTTTATGCTGGTGGAACCAACGGCGGTGTATGGAAAACTACTAATGCTACTTCTACAACACCTAGCTGGACCACCAACACCGATAGTCAATCATCGCTATCGATCGGGGAGATGGCTTTTGATGTCTCCGATCCGACGTTCCAGACCGTCTATGCGGGCAACGGGAGATATAGTTCGTTTGGTAGAATCGGAAGTGCAAGAGACGGGCTGCTCAAGACGACCGACGGTGGTCAAACTTGGTTACGCATTGATGGCAGTGGCGCGTTGACGGGGAAAAACATCTCTGGGATTTCCGCGAATGGAAACACCCTCGTCGTGAGCGTGAACGTTGCGGATTCGTTTACCTATTCGAACATCGGTATCTTTCGAAGCACAAACGGCGGTACAAATTTTACGCAAGTCAATAACGCGAGCTCTACGTTTGGACTGCCATTAGGTCTCAGCTATGCCTTAGAGACGGATCCGATGAATTCGAACGTTTTGTATTCATCCATTGCGATTCCAGCAACTGCGGGATTGCAAGGTGTCTACAAATCAACGGACGGTGGAGCAAACTGGGCGCGAGTGAGCAATGCGACCATGAATGCTTTGTTTACCGGCAGTACTACCAACGTGGAGTTAGCAGCGGGCAGATTTGGGGAAGTTTACGCGACGATCCTTAATAGCGGCGTTCTGGTTGGTATTTTCCGCTCGCCAGATTCCGGCGCCAATTGGACTGCCATGGACATTCCTGTTACCAACGAGAATGGAACTTTGGTAGGACTCAATCCAGGTGGACCGCGAGGCAATCCAGATGATCCGCCCGAGGCGGTTGCAGGTGGCCAGGGGGCGATTCACTTTTCGATCGTGGCTGATCCGAATAATGCGAACGTTGTTTACGTGGGCGGAGATCGTCAACCTAGAACATTTGGAGACACTGGTAGCTTTCCAAATTCCATTGGAGCAACCGACTTTTCGGGCCGTTTGTTCCGAGGAAACGCTTCCTTGGCGGCGGGCTCACAGTTCGTGCATCTGACGCATCGAAACAACCTCGGGCCTGTCGGAGGTGGAACCGCTTCAAACAGCTCTCCCCATGCCGATTCACGCGATTTGGTTTTTGACGCGATCGGGAATTTGATTGAATCGGATGACGGAGGTATCTATAAGCGGACAAGCCCAACAAACAATACCGGTGATTGGTTCAGCGTGATTGGCAATCTGGCAACCACGGAGATGCATGACGTGACCTATGACACAATTTCCAACATCATTATCAGTGGCAACCAGGATACAGGAACAACGTTCCAGCCAACCACCGGCGCCCAGGTTTGGGAAAGCGTTTCAACAGCAGATGGCGGCGATGTCGCCGTTGACAATTTAGCGTTGGCCGCAAGTTCTCAATCGATTCGGTACTCCAGTTTTCAAAACCTACAGGCTTTTAGACGCAGAGTATATAACTCGGCGGGAACCCTGGTTTCCGAAACATTTCCGGCCCGCACGGTGACGAGCGGGCCTGCATTTACTGCCGCCTTTCGGACACCTATTCAAGTGAATTCCGTTTCGGGATCGCGTCTCATCCTACAGGGATCGAATGGCGTTTACGAATCGTTAAATCAAGGCACGTCGATGGCATTAGTGGGAACGCTCGGAACACCCAGCATCGAGCAGGATGCGATTGCATACGGTGGGCAACTCAACGGTATTCCGAATCCGGACGCATTATGGGTGGCCGGAGGCGCCACGGTTGGATTCCGGTCAGCGCCGGGAAACGTGGTCAATACTCCCTCGCAACCAACGACTGCCACCATTCGAGACCTCACCATCGACCCAGATGCCTACACGTCGGCGGCAATCGTTACGAGCAGCTCAGTTTTTTGGTCGACGAATTCGGGATCCGCTTGGTCTAACATCACCGGAAACTTGCCGACGGGTCGCGACATCCGTTCCATTGCGTATGTTCCAGGCATTGTCGATGCAATGTTGGTTGGTACGAACCTCGGAATATTCGCTACGAGCGTTGGGCAATTGGGGCAATGGTTCTTGGTTGGAACGGGATTCCCAAATGTTCTTGTGCCAGAAATTGTGCACGACGCGACCGATAATCTTTTGGTGGCGGGCACGCTTGGTCGAGGCGCTTGGTTGATCAACAACGCTACTGCCGTCATGGCCGAAACGTTGGGCGCCCCCACCGCAGTTTCAAACGCAGGAACAATTCCCGAAAATAATTCAATTGGGGACACTGCAAGCATACTTTCGACGACGGATCCGACGCCCGCTGAAACCTTTACTTACAGCTTGGTACCGGGAATAGGTAGTGCGGACAACGCAAGTTTTACGATCCTGGCCAACTCCTTGAAAGCGGCCAGCGTTTTTGATTTTGAGACAAAGCAATCTTATTCTGTTCGGGTTCGTTCGACGGACTCTGCTGGTTGGTGGACAGAAAGTGCGCTGACGATCAACGTAACGAATGTGAACGAACCACCGACCTCAATTCCAGGTGGGCCGTATAATGCGACGGAAGGCATTTCTGTAGCCTTGAGCGGGAGCGGCACCGACGTGGACGCTGTCACGAGCCTTTCCTATCAATGGGATTTCAATTATGACGGAATCACCTTTGACGTCGATTCCGGGCTGCAGTCACCTTCGTTTGCATTTGCCGACAACGGTTCCTTCACCATTGCTTTACGGGTCTCGGATAATGGTACTCCTTCGCTCTCGACGATTGCCACCACCAGTGTGACCGTTGGAAACGCGAACCCAGGCTTGACTCGCATTAGCTCCGTTGTCAATGGAAACGTACTCTCGACCTTTACCAATACGGGTACTTGGAGCGACGTCTTATCCGATACGGTGATGTTGACGGCATCGCCAGGAACGATTGTGAAGAACAACGATGGGACGTGGAGTTGGTCGTATGTGCCTCAGAGTCCAGTCGCAAATCAAAATGTCACGATCGATGCAACCGAAGAAGATGGTGGGGCTTCGTCCGTCACGTTTTCGCTGAATGCCTTCGTGGCGGTAACAAATGTCCAATTCCTCTACAATGGATCGGACTATGTTGCTTCTGGGGGTATCTCTGCCGCTCTAGAAACGAGTAAAGTGCCCTTGCGCGCGAGCAACGTTTCGCAATCGACAGGTTTCCAAAACATCATCAACTATTCTCGCGGGATCAACGGTGTTGTCATCGACGTGGCAGGCTTGGCAAGCAACGCGATCAACGCCTCCGACTTCGTGTTCCGGCGATCTCCATTGGGAGCGACTGGAGCGGTGACCCCAAACACGTGGGCGCTTGCACCATCACCCAGCGTGATTCACGTTACGCCGGGAACATCGTCTGCACCGGCTCGCATCCGACTTGAATGGCTCGACAACGCGATTGAAAATACTTGGCTTCAAATAATCGTCAATGCGACTCCAGCAACTGGCCTATTGACTCGCGACGTCTACTATTTGGGACACGCTGCCGGCGAGATTAATGGGGACGCGCCATACCGAGTTACCGCCGCAGAGCTTTCCGCAGTTCAGTCGGCGATCAGCAATACGATCGTGCTTGCGAACGACCTTCGCGATGTCAACAAAGACCGTCGAGTCACGGCTGCGGACCTATCATTTGTAC
>JBEBHM010000442.1:0-7189 GCA_040080875.1 Pirellula sp. | reverse complement strand
CGCAAGAGGACGCAAAGTGGCCCAAGTACCACCTACAATATGGTCAGCGTACTTTTTCGGCACTATCGATCGAGATTCTATTATGTCCTCCAATCTCCAATCAGTCTTTTTTATGTGGATATGTGTGGCCGGCAATTGCATTCTGTCGGCCCAGGAGGTGCAATTCGATCTTGTGCTGCGTGGCGGCAAAATCGTCGACGGAACCGGCAACCCGTGGCGATTGGGTGACGTTGCGATTCGCAACGATCGCATTGTGGCGGTTGGCCGAATTCCAGATAGCAAGCCTGTTCGCGAATTGGACGTAACAGGCCTGGTTATCGCTCCAGGTTTTATCGATATTCACTCGCATTCCGATTATGTGTTGCTTGAGGATGGCCAAGCGCTCAGCAAGCTACATCAAGGTGTCACTACGGAAGTATTGGGGGAGGGGTCATCGGCTGGCCCGTATCGCGGCACTGTCGTGAACGATGCTGCGACGGCCGGGAGCCGCCGGTATTCAACACTTGCGAGCTACTTTCACGCCCTCGAAACCGCAGGCACAACAGTCAACGTGGCCTCTTATGTTGGATTGGATAATATCTGGCGAAGTGTCATGGGAACATCCTTTGATCGCCCGACGCCGGCGCAAATCGAAGAGATGAAAAAAATCCTTGACGAGGCGATGCGAGATGGTGGGCTAGGACTTTCGACCATGTTGGCCATGCCACCTGGTTCGTTGGCAACCACCGACGACTTGGTCAACATTTGCGAAGTGGTTCGTCGGTATGGTGGAATCTATTCGACACACAATCGCAACGAAGGAACCGACGTATTTGCGGCGGTGACCGAAGCGATCGCAATTGGTGAGAGGGCCAAAATTCCTGTCGACATCATCCATTTAAAAATTGCGGATCAATCGCTTTGGGGCAGGATGAATGAAATCGTTGCGATCATCGAACAAGCGCGCCAGCGTGGAGTCGACGTCGGAGCGAATGTTTATCCTTATACGCGAGGCAACAACAATCTTGCCAGCATCATTCCACCCTGGGCTCACGAGGGTGGAGTGGAGGCGATGATCGAACGATTAAAGAATTCCGAGGTGCGCAAGCGGATGAAAAAGGACATCGAATCCGGAATTCCTGGCTGGTACAATCACTACACAGCCGTTGGAGGTGATTGGTCTCGTATGTTGATCAGCGGCAAATGCCCGTATGAGGGCATGACGATGGATCGGGTGATCGCGATCAAGCGAAAGGACAACCCGACCGTTACCGAAGGGCTCGATATTCTGTTCGATCTCTTGATCGAGCAATCCGGTTCGATTTCCACCGTCTATGAGCACCACACCGAATCCGATATGAACTTGGCCATGGTCCAATCATGGTGTTCGATCGGCTCGGATGGCTCCGCTTTTGCAATCGAAGGACCCTTGCGACGCGGCAACCCTCATCCAAGAAATTTTGGTACGTTTCCACGAGTGCTTGGGGTCTACTGTCGCGAACGAGGAATGCTTCGTTTAGAAGATGCCGTCCGCAAGATGACGTCCCTGAATGCGAGCAAAATAGGCATACGAAATCGAGGTCTTTTGGTGCCAGGCGCTATGGCCGATATCACAGTTTTTTCCGAGGGAAAGATTATCGACCAATCAACTTATCAGGACCCATTTCAATACAATCGAGGTGTTGAGTGGGTCCTCGTCAATGGTCAGATCGTATTGGAAAAAGGGGTCGTTACCAAATCCCGCCCGGGGAGAGTCTTACGTCGCGTCCCCTGAAATGCGTAGGTCCGTCTCTCCGAGGCGGTCGCCCCCGTAGGTCCGCATCTCCGAGACGGTCGCCCCCGTAGGTCCGCATCTCCGAGGCGGACATAATGGCCGTTAAATACCTGATCCCCCGAACGGATTCGCAATTCAAACCGGCTGTTACGTTGAAATGGAATCAGTGCCGCGAGTCTTCATTGATATCGAATACCAGCGTCTCGGAGATACGCTGCTACTTGCGCGCGGCACTAGGCTTACGAAGCAATCAAGGATAAGCTATCAACCCTATCTACATAGATTCCTGCTTACACCTTCGCGTCCGATGATCAGCCTTCGATTTCGAATTGTTCAGCTTGTAAAAAAGGTAGCCTTAGCCATCAGCCGCGGTAGTTCTGCGGGTTCATGTAGCTATATTGTCGAACTTGAGGCGGATGGCACGGTGGGTTTGGGAGAGGCCGCCGAGTTTGAAATCCCTGAGCATGGAGAGGACGCCGAACGCATCCAGCGCGATCTTGAGAAATGCCAGTCGCTCCTTGCGAGGTTCAACGCGTGGCAGCGCGTTGCAATCGAGTCGATGTTAAAGGCGAACGATATCGGCGCTTCGGTGCGTGCTGCCATCGATATGGCACTTTACGATTGGGCCGGCAAGGCCACTGGCCAGCCGGTGTGGAGACTGTTGGGACTTGAACCAGAACCGCGAGGTCCTGTGTCCGTGACGATTGGCATCAACACACCTGCCGGGGCGCAGGAGCGACTGAGAAAATGGATCGAAACGGGACGCATTCGAGCCGTGAAAGTCAAACTAGGATCGCCGTCCGGATTGGAAGCGGACAAAGCCATGCTGAATGCCGTGCGCGAGATAACTCCTTCGGACGCGTATCTTGGGGTCGACGCAAACGGCGGATGGACATTGGTTCAAGCGATCGAGATGTCCGCTTGGCTCAAGTCGCGTGGAGTCGTGCATATCGAGCAACCGTTGTCGACCACCATGAATGACCACCTAGCCGTATTGCATCGCGAAACGGCTTTGCCGATTTTTATCGACGAAAGTTGCAGATCGTCCCAGGACGTAGCGAAATTGGGCGAGTTCGTTGATGGGATTAACATCAAGATCACGAAGTGTGGCGGTTTGTCGGAAGCCATGCGAATGATTGCCACCGCCCAAGCCATGGGGCTTAAGACCATGGTGGGTTGTTATGGAAACACGGCGTTAGGGAATGGAGCTGCCCATCAGCTTGCTTCGATGATCGACTATATCGATTTGGATAGTCATTTGAATTTGAGCAACGATCCGTGTTCGGGCCTCGAGTTTGTGGATGGCTATTTAGTGAATCAAGAAATCCCTGGAATCGGAGTGCGGTATGCCTAAGCATCCTCTTTATCGGCCTGACGATCGACTTGCAATTTTGATGCACGATGGCTTGACGTCAGATCGAGGAAAGACTGGTTTGGTTTTGCTTCGATTCGCTCCCGAGCGCGTTGCGGTGATCATCGATCAGAAACATCCGGGTGCGTCGTTGCGAGATATTACCGGCATTCCATTGCAACGCGAAGTGCCTATTGTCAAGAATACCCTCGAGGCATTGCAGTATACACCGCAAACACTTGCGATCGGCATTGCACCGGGCGGAGGCGTATTGCCCGCAGAATGGTTTGTCGACATCGAGGATGCGGTCCGAGGTGGGCTCAATGTTCTCAACGGCTTGCACGTTCGACTCAACGACGATCCGCGTGTGAGCCAACAGCTCAAGAAGGGCCAATGGGTATGGGACATTCGTCAGGAACCCCCGAATTTGAGCGTCGCAAACGGTGCCGCACGCTTGTTGCCATGCAAGCGAGTGTTGTTTGTTGGCACTGATATGTCGATTGGGAAAATGTCCGCCGCAGTTCAGTTTGATCGAGCGGCCAAAGCAGTCGGAATCCGATCCAAGTTCATGGCGACGGGTCAGACAGGCATTATGCTGGCGGGCGACGGCATCCCGCTCGACGCGGTACGGATCGATTTTGCGGGCGGTGCGGTCCAGCAAGAAGTCATCGAGTGTGCGGCGGGGAACGACGTTGTTTGGGTCGAGGGTCAAGGTTCGTTTCTGAATCCGGCATCGACCGCAACGTTGCCATTGTTGCGAGGTTCGCAGGCAACTCACATGGTGCTCGTGCACAAACCCAATCGAACGCACATCCGATTCTTGGAGTGGGCACGCATCCCTGCATTGCGAGACGTGATTCACATGTACGAAGTCGTGGCTCACGCGGCTGGAACATTTGCACCGACCAAGGTAGCATGCATTGCATTGAACACGCACGGGATGAGCGAAGCGGAAGTGAGTTATGAGATCGCCAAGATCGAGGCCGAAACGGGCTTACCGACCGACGACGTCGTCCGCCACGGCGCCGCCAAGTTGCTCGAATCGATCGTGTAGATACGATGATTCCACGAGTCCTTTTGCTGGGTTGCTTGGTCGGTATCTTGGCTGCATTCCACTCGGTCAACCGGTCTCTGCCAATGATCCGGTCTCAACACCCAGGGTGGACAACTCCCCACATCGAATTCGATTCGAACGGGGCCAAGGCCTACGTTCCGCTACCTTCGAGACCGAACCAAGGGAACAGCCTTGAATACAACTTTGTCTCGCGAGAATTGAAATGCCACTCTTCCGATTCGTTTGAAGCTAGACGGGCGCTGATCACTCGAGAGCATTTTGTGGTTCGACGCAAACCAACGGGATTGAGTTTTAACGAATCCTTTAAATTGGCGATGGAGCGAGCACAACGGAACGTCAATCCCGAGTCGGAGTTTCAGGTCACCACCTTGGACGACCATCAACGCATCCAGTCGATACGCAATTTCTCACTCGGTCCGGGTGTTATTAGGCCACCATTGCTTGTACTCGATCGCTTCGCAATCGGAAGTAACCATGAAAACATCTTTTGCGTCGATCTTGCAGAAGCCCAATTGACTCCCATCGCATATCCACTGGGGACGACCGGTGGCAGCGAGTCGCGATTTTCGCCGATTGCAAGCAACCGAATTTTGCAAGCTCGGAACTATTCCGACCATAGTCTTGTTCGAGTATTCGAAGTTTTACCGTCGGGAGAAATCGCCAAAGTCGCCGAGTGGAGCTGTGGCGCTAAGCCGAAACCTCTTGCTCCTGGTACCGTGACACCGAACGACGACGTCCTTTTTCGAGGCAATCAGATTTATAGTCGCTCTCTTGACTCGACCGAGATCGAAGTCCGTTCTGACCAAGGAGAGCACTTGGGCGACGTAAAAATTGCCGGGATTGATTTGTCACTTGTGACGTGGGATTGGTACGGCGGGCTCTTGTGCGCCGAGGTCAAAACCGGCGAGTTCCGTTACTTTGATCTCGAGCTACAACGCACTCTCACGCTTCCTGAGTATTTGATCGGATCGGCTCGCGTTGTAGGAGCGAATGAGCATCATTGGGTACTTGAGGGGCTGATGGACATAGCTACAGGTGAGCAGGTGTTGGTCGTACTTGACCGGCGCACTGACGAAGTGGTTCGTTCATGGGCTCAACGTCCTAGCTGCCAATACTCAACAATCAATCTAGGCGTTCAAACATTGTTGGTCGCGAGTGATTTCCAATGCGGCCTTAGTATTGAACTGCATGACATCCTCAATGGGACCGTGCAGGTCCATAGGCCCTTCGAAGACAAAATAGTCTGGCTTCCAATCGTCGCGATAGCGATTGTGACGTGGGCGGTAGGTTGGCTCTACGTTTCAAAGGGAAGCAGGTTTCCATGGCTGGATGTGACATGGGTGGCTGTTGTTTTGATCGGAATGGCAATTTGGCGTCTCAGCACAAGCGGTTCGCCGCTGGATACTCGTCGATTGCCGTACGAATACGCATCTGGAGTCTCGGTTGGAGTTCTCGCCGTGGCGTGTATGCACGTCGCAAGCACTTATGGAAGCTTCGTTGGGCGTTTAACGCCGTTGGCTATTGCGTTATCCATAGGGCATTGGCTCATTGCGACATTGCTCAACGAACGCGCCTACCATCCTCCAAAGGGAATGTTCGCAACGACACTTCCTGCGTCGTTACCACTGGCACTAGGAGGGATGATCGCGTGCACCTTCATTTTGTTGGTAGCCGCATTCGCGATTTTCCTCGTTCGGCGCATGCGTTCACCTGAGCGAATCGGCACGACAATCATCGGTTTCAAACTTCCTCGCTTCTCGCTTCGCGATGCGTTTTGGATTTTCGCATTGGTCGCGATCGCGATCCAACCCATGGGTCAATACAACCTTGGGTTTTTGGAATTCCTGAGGCTCCCCTGGCCTGCGATTTTCGGGAATTCGTCAGCGATTGCGATGGGAGCAATCGTCGGCTTTGCGTGGACGACAATTCGTAACAAGGTTGTATTGGCGATCGGATGGGCAGTCGTGGGGCTAGTTCTCATCGTGTTGGGCGCAGAATTTGTAGTAGACTTTGTCATCGGGATGCCGCACCCACTCGCGTGGAGAATACTGCGAATGTCTTTGACTGCGTTCGCTACGACCTATGCTTTTGCCTATCGGCTCGGCGAGCCTTACGCTAGATGAGCGTGCGCAATTCTGCTCAAACGTAGCGGAAGCCGTCAATTTGGACAAAGCACTTGAGCTTACTGTTTCGCAGGCTGTCTGGCGTGAATGAGTGAACTTACCGAAGCAGGTAACTGCATCCATAAGTGCAGTATTGAATCGGCTGACTTCATCCAAGCTTCATGGAGATCGCTTCTGGTAAAGTACGCCTTCGGCTCTCTGTTAAATGGGGTTGGATGCGAGCGGCAGCTTGAACCTAATCGACGCGCGCGCCTTTCGGTATGTTTGTAGGTACGTGTCGTCCCCTGTATGTACATAACGCATCTTGAGCCAATCGCATGTTTGCAAGACTTGGTGAACGGGAGTCCCGTCCAGCGTATGCGAAACGAACAGCCGGTCGTACACCGGCCATGGTTCTTGACAACGAACGACTTCCGCGCCGAATCCACCTTGCGACAGCACCAAGCTCGCAAGCCTCTCTTGTATGAAAACTTTCATTGGGGTTTGATGGAGAACGGATCCATAATTCGTCGTTTGCCGGATAGCTTCGGCTGAAGCCCCACGCTCGACGTAGTCAAAAAACGCATCCGCCAACCCTAGCCAAGCTCGCCAATACCGAGGCTTGGCGATGACGTAATTGCTAAAAACAGATGTCTTGGAGTAAGTGACTAAGCTGCGCAAATCCAATGGGATCGTGAGATGTTGCAAGAACTGCTGAGTCAAGTCCATCAACCCGCCATGCCACATCTCACCTTGTTCAAACGGATTGGCAAAGTACGCCAACTGATCCCAGCCCACGGGGCACAAAATCGCTTCGCAATTCGCCGCAGAATTCGATATGGCAAACCTGAGTTCCTGCGCGGTAATCCCAGTTTTCGCTTCGAATCTTGGCGAAAGGAATCCGTACC
>JBEBHM010001216.1:0-1866 GCA_040080875.1 Pirellula sp. | reverse complement strand
ATTCGGTGGCCTCCAGCATCGAGGCCATGGCGCGGGTGAGGCCGTCGATCACGAACAGCAGCACGTGGCAGTTTTCCTTCGCACGAGCCTCGAGTTCGATGTACTCAGGCTTCCAATCCTACGACGGCCGCGACGGCACCGCCACTGGCCTTGTTCTCTTCTTTGGGCTTGGACAGTTGCCATGATGAATTTTCAAGTCCCTTTCCGACGCGAACCAGCGTCCTTCCGTTTTCTTGCTTGACCAATCCGATGATGACGTCTTTCTGGCCTTGAAAATACGAGAGCCAAGCGTGATCCTCTTTGAGGCTCGTTCCCGATTTTTTTGGTAGCCAACCTTGCAACGCCATTTCGCGATCATAGAACGCCCGCGTCCCTTGCAAGTCCATCGCGGTGGTCGCAACCAAATAGGGCTCGGTCGCACCATCGAATTCGACGTAGCCGGAATCCTTTGGGATGGGGAGCGAATTCGTTGCTGGGAATGGGGCATATTGAATCGTGAAGAAATCGGGGGATGCTGGAAATTTCCCTATCGACACATGCAAGTCGACGCAATTTTGAATGAAAGTGAGATCCCGTCTGTCAACCGATTCGTTGTGCGATGCGTTTAATCGAGAGTACGCAGTCCAGCCTGCCTGATGCATCTTGCGCATCAAGTTCGTCTCGATCTCAAGCAAGCTTGCATTGGACTGGTACATGACCGTGTGTTCGGATTCGTACGAGCCTTCTTTGCTTGCAACCTCCAGTTTTGGAACCCAGCGCATGTCGTAGTTGCCACCGTGATTCACATTAACATTGGTACCTGCTTCACCCGCATCGTAGAACGAAGCCGAAATCATAAATCCATCTTTGCGAAACTCGATCGCATACGGGTTGGCCGAATTTTGGGCTAGCTCCATCCAACCCCGTTTACCCAAATGGTATCGATAGAATAATTTCGCTTCTTCGTTCTTAACCGGCGCCAGACAGCTTAGGTTCGATCCTCTCGCCAAAGTAACTTGGCTACCCGGTATTCTTGGAAACGTTTGCAAGTCGATGATGCTCGCCATTAGGACTGGTAAAGCGGGGATGTGTTGGGTTGCGCCCGGAGCGGCAATCGGTTGATGCAATGGCTTGAGATTTTGCTTTGCGCCCGCAGCGGTCGTCCCCCACAGACGTACTTGCCCAAAATCGGTTGCGACCATTAGCAAGTTGGATTCCTTGAGCCATTCCAGTCCGACGATAGGCGAACCGCTCGTATCGATCACTTGGCTGACGCGTTGATTCTCAAGATCCCACATTCGCAACGACGAACCGTTGGCGGTTGCCAGCGCTTTGCCATCGGGCGAAAACGAGACTAACTCCGTGGAGGCAAAACTCCCCGCGATCTTAGCCTTTGGGCTTAAGTCATGCAAATTCCAAAGTTGAAGCTGATCGTCCTTGGAAGTAACCAATGTCTTGCCGTCGACCGAGCGCTCTGCGGTAGCGCAGTAACGACCGGTTGGCAGCTCTTTGTCTATGGAACCGTCTTTGGTTCGGCACACGATGGCTTTCTCACCCAAGGCAACCAACGCTTGAGCATTTACATACTCGATTCGTTTGATCCCACTCGTCTTGACTTTGAATTTGGATTTCGATTCCAGTTTGTCAGCAGACCAAATGGAAACTTCGGTATCGAACGAGATGGTGGCGATTTCTAAAGAGTCGGGCGAGATAGCGATGTCAGTAATGTCATTCGTACCAATCTTTTTAGAAATGATTTCTTTGCGACTCTCTAGATTCCATAGGGTCATCGTGCCTTCGGTGTCACCTGCAGCGAGCCATTTACCATCTGGGGAGACTTCGATGGCGCGAATGAATTGTCCCTCTTTGCGAGACAAGTCCATGAAG
>JBEBHM010001215.1:0-1866 GCA_040080875.1 Pirellula sp. | reverse complement strand
GCGAAAGACTCGCTCCTAGAAATTGAACCGCCCGGTGCGGACCCGCATGCCGGGTGGTGTGGGAGGGGCCCCGGAGCAATCCGGGCCCCTATCCCAATCAACCTCCAGGGCCGGGACAAGCCACGCGGCGGATCGCTTCGGCCTCGTCCTGCGAAACAACGCCAGCATCTGCTTCGGCTTGCACGTCGTAAACATCAAGAATCGAAACGTCGCGTCCCTGATAACAGCCAGGCTGTATACTGCCTCCGCTCATGATGAACCCGGGATAATTCGTCCTTGCGAGCGCCATGGCAAAGCCGGGACCGTTCTTGTCGCAATGATGGAGGCCGATCATAGCGTCATAGCAATGCGCGGTGATGACGCATTCGGCTGAGTTGGCGATGAGGTTTCGGGAAACGAGACTTGCGCTGCCACCTTCCAAACCCTGGGTCAGATTGTCGCTAACGGCGGGTGTTCCAAAAGCAAATCCGATAAGACCTGCCTCACGACATCCGGCTGCAATTTGGCGAGCCAATGGGTACGCATGAACGTTGCATAGATTGCCCTCAAGCAGCGGTACCCCGATGCCAACTTGCGGCTTCCCAAAATCGTCGTCGTTCAGTCCAAGTCCATGAAAAAAGGACTGGACACCGGGCTGCCAGCCCGATGTGAGCATGCGACTGTTCCAATTGAGTGATGACAACGGCTGGACCTCGGGTGGTAATGATCGATGTGTTGCATGCTTCGGTACACTAGTCCGAATCCGTGCGATTCCAATCAAATACACTCGCTCGTCGCCGAGCTGGATGATCTTGGGATGATTAGTTGAATCTGCGTGATCTCACGACTCGGAGAGTCGTGCAACTGAGTCGTGCAACTGTTGATTAGATGGCCAAAAGAAGTCGGCTGGGGGCTTCGAGGTAGGCGATGATGTCGTTGAGGAATCTCGCGGCGCTTGCACCGTCGACCAAGCGATGATCGTAAGCCAAGCTTAACGGCATCATCAGTCGCGGTTTGATGGTATCATCGTCCATAACGATTGGCATCTTGCGTGAGCGACCAACTAACAAGATTGCGACTTCGGGCACATTCACAATGGGTGTGGAATACGTTCCGCCAATCGCTCCCAGGTTGCTAATGGTGAATGTTCCGCCGCGCAAATCGCTCACGGCGAAGTTATTGTTTCGCACGCGAGCCGACAAGTCCGAGAGCGCATAAGCGATGTCGGGGATCGACATCTTGTCTGCGTTTTTCAGAGTCGGTACCACCAATCCGCGTTCGCTATCGACCGCAATCCCTAGATTGACGTAGTCTTTGTAGATGATCTGTTCATTCTCTAGGTCGACCGTTGCGTTGAGGGCTGGATGATGTCGCAACGCCGTTGCAACCGCCTTGATCAAGAATGGCATGGTGGTAAGTTTGATGCCTCGCGATGCGTAATCGTCTTTGCTGGTTTGGCGAAAAGCCTCGAGCTCAGTGACGTCCGCATCATCGAAGTTCACCACGCGGGGAACAGTCGACCATGACTTGTGCATTTGGGCCGCAATCGTCTTACGGATCTTGGTCATGCGATCGACGCGAATGGGACCGTAGTCGTCCGCAGCGGGCGTTCCCGGCAAGGCCGTCTTTCCGCTGGCGGCTGATGCCTTGGGAGACGGCGATTCGGTGGCAACGCTGGACGCGGTCGCAGCTGCGGACGGGATACTTCTCGCAGATTGATTGGCGTGCCTCACGACCGAAAGCACATCTTCACGCGTGATTCGGCCTCCCTCGCCTGAGCCAGCCACCTCTGACAAATCGACACCCACCTCGCGAGCAAAACGTCGAATGGCAGGTCCCGCGGGAATCATCTCGTCACCAAACGGTGAACCGACCGGTGCAGGTGTT
>JBEBHM010001214.1:0-1870 GCA_040080875.1 Pirellula sp. | reverse complement strand
GCCCCAAATTGGCTGAGCTGATGAAGTGAGATGGATCACAAATCCGTTCAGAAACTAGAAGAGATTCTTGGAGCGGCAATCGCCGAAGCGTTCGACGCGATGTCGAACAAGCGGCTGCCGTTGAAACCGAATCCGCAGATCATCCATTTAATGGCTAAGGCCGCGACCGCAGTTTATGAAGCTGTTGTCGACGGAGCCGAAAATGGGCCTGACTGATCGATTGCATGGCGATTCCTTCCGGGTTTTGGTCATGCCCCCAGTCGGCTCGTCCGCTCGTCCGACGGGAACGACAGATTCGTTAGCTATTGAACCTGATTCACCCGTGACACGAGGTCACGGGGGTCTTTCGAATCGGACGTACCCTTCGTCTAGCCTATGAATCTTGTTCACCAAGCGGCACAAAGGCCGCTGGGGTCCCCACGTAACTAAAGATGAGCAAACGACCAAAAATCAACCGGAAGGAACTTGTGGGTTTTCACACTAGGCCACAGGCTCAATTACTTTTGAGGACACAGTGAAAACAAGCTGGACGATCTCCAAGCTATGGTGGCGGCGTTCGGCGAAATGGGTCAAACTACGCAATCATTTCAATTACCTTACCGCTACGCTTACAATTGCCTAGCCTTTGACATACTAAATAATTGATACGGAGACAAAAACTATGAGACTTCAGCGCCTATCGCTCGGTTTGGTTGCGGTGACGACACTCACTGCGGTGGGTAGCTCGTTTGCGCAGGCGCAAGATAGCCTGGCCGACTTGCGCAAGGCGCTTTCGTTTCACTCGTCATTCGATTCAGGTGTTGACGCGGACTTTGCGCGTGGTGATCGAGCGCTTTGGAATGCGCCTAAGATAAACCAACGCGAGACGGCTACGCTGGGGCTTCCCGTTGGGGGCGAAGTCCAGCTTGAGCAAGGTTCCGGGAAATTTGGCGGAGCAGTGCATTTTAGTAAGAGCAAGGGACCCATGGTCTTTTACAAAGCGGACAAGAATGTGCCCATGCCAAATCGAGACTGGTCCGCGACCCTATCCTTTTGGTTGCGTACCGACCCGGCAGGCGATTTACAAGAAGGCTTTTGCGATCCAGTCCAACTGACGTCCAAACAATGGGACGATGCAGCGATATTTGTCGAGTTTGAAAAGCGAGCGACGGGGATTCCATTTCGCTTGGGCGTGTACGCGGACAAGTCGGTGTGGAATCCGACGGGCCGAAAATTTGAAACGATCCCGGCGGATGAACGCCCGCTGGTCACCGTCCCGGCCCCTCCATTTGCAGGTAACAAATGGACCCATGTCGTCGTTGTCCTATCGAAGTTCAATTCGGGATCGGCGGACGGACTGTCGACACTTTATCTTGACGGAAAAAAGGCTGGCGAGATTTCCGCTCGACAGCAAACGTTTACTTGGACTACGGATCGGGCAGCCCTTATGCTTGGGCTCAGCTACATCGGCTACATGGATGACGTGGCCATGTTTGACCGAGCCTTGACGTCACAAGAAGTTGAGCAAGTGTACGGGCTCAAAAAGGGAGTTACCGAACTTGTGCAGCGTTAGGCACTTATATGAGCGTGCGCAATTCTGCTCGCATGTAGCGGAAGCCGTCAAGGCTACCGCGTGTCGAAACGCTTGGCGTATTCCTCTACGGCAGAATAGCGCACCATCATTTAGTATCAGCGTATTTCCGATAGGCTGGTATTCGATCTTTACGAAAACTAACCGCACCGATTCCATTTGAGCGAAACCTCAGTTTCGAATAATGTTTTCATCGAAGGGGAAGTGGGTTTCAGGAGCCAGAACGTCCGCCTCGGAGATGCGGACCTACGTTAATCCGCCCAGTGACCGATGACGGTATGCAGGCTAGAGTCCTCTTCA
>JBEBHM010000441.1:0-7218 GCA_040080875.1 Pirellula sp. | reverse complement strand
CTCGTGTTGGGGGTCGCGGTCTGCGATATCGAGGACTCGCCAGTACCCTTGCTCGCGCTCGAGCTCTAATTGCACCCAACGAGCGATCTTGCCTTTCATCTCACGATAGTATCCCTCGACCTCGGCTTCCGCAAACACGTTCATCTTGGCGGTCGCTTTGATCACCCCTTGTTCGTTCACGATGTCAACTCCGTGGATCCTCGTCACGCGAAAATTCGTAAAGCGAACGTTTTCCATTCGGACGACACAGCTATCTACCATGGCGGTGCAATCGGGATGAATACGATTGAGCACTTTATCTCGCTGGTTAAGTTCCAGCTCCCTAGCGGCATCGTGAATCCACCTCTGTACTTCTTCTACGTACGTCACGACACAGAGATTCATTATCACCAATAGGACCGTAGCAACCAGCAACCCGCAAGCAACCTTGAATGCGGATTGATTGCCTGACTGAATCCAACCATAAAAGGTCATCGCCGTTAGAGCCGTTCCAATCGCTCCAATCAGCCAAGGCTGTTCAAACAGTAGGCTGGTCATAGGAAGCTTTCTTGAAAATGACGTTCTGGTCAATGCAGGCAACGGTTTGTGAACTAGGGTTGTCGGACGATAGTTTCACAACTGTCCTACGATTCCGAGCGACTACTGGTTTTGCCATGCTTGAAACAATTCGAAAATATTGGGTCGGACTGCTTGTCATAGTCCTGGTTGGTATTCATGCCAGCATTGTCGGCGTCATCCGCCACCAAGCGTCGTTGGCAAAGGTGGACGCATCGTGCGAGGTCAACCTAGGACAGTACTTGGCATATCAACATGGAAAAACGACTCCCATGCAAATGCAGTTGCACGCCATCGTGCCACTCAACCATCGCATGAAGAGTAGACAATTGATCGAACTAAACCAAGCACAGATTCGACAAGCGTTGGAAGAGTATCTGAGACAACTGGACAGCAAATTCCTAATTGACCCCTATCTCGCGGATCTCAAATCACAGTTGATGGAAGTCATGATTCAAACGATCGGCGACTCCTCCATCGATGATCTAGTCATTACCGAAGTACGTCAGGCCAACGATTCAGCCAACCTTGAATTCATTTCGCAGGGCAAAGACCATCAGCCGAGACGACTTGTTGCTACTTTGCGAGGCCAGGACGAATCCTCGCAAGAAGCCGAACATCATCACGCGGATGGCGAGCATGCGCCCGACGAGCATGCGCCCGACGAACATGCCGAAACAGACCATTCAAATAAGGAGCATGCCAAACCTGCCGCTGCCCCCAAGGCCAGCCATGGCGCGCCTAAAAAGACGGAAGCCAAAGCCGGTGGACACGGGGCTGAAAAGAAACCTGCCAAGAAGAGTGGTCATTAAAGAGATTTCAACTAAATACTTGGGTTGGGCGTAGTGGATCTTGTTAAGATCCACTACCCAAAAAATAAGGTGACGACGCACAAGTGCGTCGTCACAGCAATAGAGGCTTAATATTGTCCCAGTTGCTTTTGCAAGGATTGGGACAATCTTTTTACAAAGATCTATTTGCCTGTCTTTGCTCCTTCGGTTGCCGACGCTGTACCAGGAACGATGATCGGCTTGGCTTCCACTTGGGCGGAAGAACCCGCTGTTACGATTTCGCCATCGAGCGGTTTGCGGGGTAGTTTCTCATTGAGCATGGCAGTCTGATAAACGAAGGTCGCCATGATGATCGAGGCTTGTTTGGCATCTTCGGGTTGCACACGTTCGAAAACGTCCATACTCGAATGGTGTGTGCGGGTATCGTATTCGAGCGGGTCTTGTATGAACTGAAAGCCGGGCAGTCCAATACTGTCGAATGACAAGTGGTCAGTGCCACCCGTATTGGAAACGGTGACCGTCGACGCGCCCATCTCCGCAAAGGGACTTAACCACGTACGGAATGTGGCTCGCAGGGATTCGTTACCTTGCAAATAGATTCCGCGAATCTTTCCCGCCCCATTGTCGAGATTGAAATATGCGGAAAGCTTCTCATGCTCTGGCTTGATCTCGTATTTGAGCCGTCCTCGGCTACCGAAACCTCCACCGCCGCCGCCACGTCCCTCGGAACCGCCGCCACGTCCCTCGGAACCACCCTCGCGGTTTGAGCCCCCTTGATTTGATGAGGCCGCTTCCGTATTGCCTTGCGATTCTCGCGATGATGCAAGTTTGCCAAAATGATCGGTAACATAAGCTTTCGAACCCAGCAAGCCTTGCTCTTCGCCCGTCCACAATCCGATGCGAATCGTACGACGTGGTTTTGCGTCGATTGCCTTAAGTATTCGCACGGCTTCCATTGCGACAGCGCACCCGATTCCATTGTCGGTTGCACCCGTACCGGCATGCCACGAGTCGAAGTGCGCACCGAGCATCACGATCTCATCTTTGAGATCCGTTCCCGGGATCTCGGCAATGATGTTGAAACTGTTCAAGTCGTCCGAGTAGAACTTACTGCCGATGTCCACTTCCAAGATCGGATGCGCGCCGCGTTGCAGCATGCGCGCTACGCGGTTGTAGTGTTCGACAGACATGACGATTTGCGGCAAAGTTTCGGCGGCTTCGGCCGACCAAGGCTGTGTTCGGCTTTGTCGTCCCATTCCAAACGGCGCCGACTCGCTCCCACCTCGGTTGGTCGACGATTCGGGACGTCTTGGCAAAGTCGCTTGGGACACAAACACTGTGCCTCCGTCTCCACGACCTGGCTCAATGATGACGGCAGCCCCTTCGGTGTAAGCGAACTGAAACTTGTCCGATTGCAACGTCATGGACGCCCTTCCTTCCGGGCCGATGGGGCTGCGAGAAGCGCTCGCGTCTGCGGGTGGCTGTGAAGTTGGACGAGTCTCGCTATTCGAAGTCGCTGACGGAGGCCCACCACTTGCACCTCCCGGTCCTCCTCCTGGCCCTCCTGGTCCACCGCCCGGTCCGCCCGGTCCACCAAACCGGCTTCGACGGCGTGTTGCCGGATCGGCGTTGGCCATGTTTAACAACGATTCAGTTGATTGACGCGTTGCAGGTGGATCGAACAATGCTTTAACTTCTCGAGGCGAACTGATCATCACAATCGAGCGAAGCAGTTTTCCTCGATACTTTTCGAAGTCCTCTTCTTTCGATATTTCTAACAAGATAGGCTCGCCACGAATTGTGCGCGGGGTGCTGGGTGACCACGCCTTTGGGTATCCGATGAGCGGCGAAAAAGCGGGCTCCACCATGTTGGCGGTGAACGCCTCGAGCGTCCATCCTCGACCAAACGGCCCCCACGATTCCAAGTGGGCATTTTCGAGCCCCCATTCGGCAAGTCGTTGCTTGGTCCATTCCCCCGCAGTTTTAGTGATGGGTGAACCGGTCAGACGCGGGCCGTGCACGTCGGTCAGATAGCTAACCGTTTCCATGACTTTGGACCGCTCGAGTCCCTCCTCTTTGATCTTGGCAACAATATCTGCTGGAGGTGGCTCAGGTGTCTGTTGACTGAACAATGCCGCGGACGACATGGTCGCCGCAATGAAACTGGCTGCTGCCGTCTTTCGAATTCGCATAGATCCCTCGAGATTCTAAAACTGTTTGGAGGTGAGAAAGCTTGGTCAATAAAGTCATGGCCAGTTCGAAAGGGGCGAATATCGAGGCCACGCCGCTGGAAAGGACATTCTACGGTAGGATTATGAGCAACGTGTCGACCCGACGCCACCAAAAAAGCAGAAACACGTCGAATGGCAAATGGTTGGCTGGATTTAGGACGCCTGCCCAAGCCCTATGGTTGCACGATCCCTGGGTCGCCAACTAAACTTGTGGCTATCGCTCTCGACAACTTATGTTGTCTTACCCAATGGTCACCCTACTTAGCTCGCTTACGTTTTTCGAGTGGAGATGTCAGATGAATCAATTCTTTCGTAGCTTCGTGGTGACTTGGGCAACTCAAAGCACACTTCCCAGGAATCGAGCATTACGATTGTGCCGGAAACGAATCTGGGTTGTATTTGCGGTTGCCTTGCTCAACACGAGTTGGGCGGTTTCGCAAGACAAAAAAGCGGATGCGGCCACCGATACCAAGGTTGTCAAAAAGGACAAGCAACGCGGCGGCAAAAACTCTGAGAGACTAGATGCTATCGAAGGCATGCTCGAAAAGATCGTTGACAAGTTGCAACTTCAAGATCCCAAGAAGCCTGCACCCTCCAATCCCGATACTCCTAAACCAACCCAGGCCGAAGCGCCGAAAACAAGCATCGCTTCGGCATCGAAACTACCCGAACAACCACCCGCTATCAAACTTAGTCCGGATCAAATCAAGAGCATTCAGTGGCGATCGATTGGGCCTGCCAACATGAGTGGTCGCATTACCGACATCGCGGTCCATGACAAAGATCCGTCGCTATGGTACATCGCGACCGCTTCCGGTGGCATTCTCAAAACAACCAATCAGGGGACCACGATAACCCATCAGTTCGACAAGCAAGAGACAGTATCGATCGGAGCTATTGCCGTGGACCCCAATGATGTAAACGTCGTCTGGGTCGGAACGGGCGAAGCCAATCCACGCAATTCAGTTTCCTACGGGGACGGAGTTTATAAGTCGACAGATGCGGGAGTAACTTGGAAAAACATGGGCCTCAAAAAGACCTATCAAATCGGAAAAATCTTAGTACACCCCAAAGATTCCAAGACCGTTTACGTCGGAGCTTTAGGACGACTCTACGGTCCCAGCGAGGATCGCGGCGTCTACAAGACCACGAATGGCGGTGAGACTTGGGAACGAGTTCTCTATCTCGATGACAAGACCGGGGTGATCGACATGTTCATGGACCCAACAAATCCCGAAACGCTGGTGGCTGCGATGTGGGATCGGCAACGGGACGGGTTCGATAGTTGGCCAGGCTCGGTTGCGAAACCAGACGGCATTGATGGTTACGACCCGATTCGCAAATGGGGCCCAAGTGCAGGCTTGTACAAGACCACGGATGGTGGCAAGAATTGGAAAAAACTGGTCAATGGCCTACCTACCAGCAACATTGGACGCATCGGATTGGACTGGCAGTCCAAAGGCACGCACTCCCTATTTGCGATCATCGATTGCGAAGACATTGGAAAGGGCCCGGCACCGTTTGCCGCCTTCCTAGGAATCGTGGGTGCAAATCAAAACGGCAAGCCGGTCGTTGTGCAAATACTACCGAAGAGTCCGGCAGAGAAGGCTGGCTTTAAAGTGGGTGACCAGATCGTATCGATGGGGGACGACACCATTGCCGATTTCGATCAAACACTGGAAATACTGCGCAAAAAGAAAGTTGGAGAAAAGGTTTCAACCAAGGTTCGCCGCGGCGACGAAACGCTCAACATCGACGCTGAATTGACGGCAAGGCCCGGTACCAATCAAGGTGGCCAGAGCCAATTGGCAGGTGTATGGTTGGGCGTCACGGGGGAAGATCGCGATAACAAGATCGTGATTACCAACGTCACCGCCAATGCACCCGCCGACAAAGCAGGTGTTAAGGAGGGGGACGTGATCACTCATCTCGAAGACAAACCAACCGGTAACTACTTGAGTTTGATCTCGCAAATTCGAACCAAATCAGCCGGAGATAAAGTCAAACTCACGCTTAGTCGAGGAACCGAGAACCTCGATGTCACCATCGCGCTAGAAATGCGCCCAGGGTCGCAGTCAACGGCCATGAACCCTCAATCCGCAAACGTGTACCTTGGAATTCAGGGGGACAACGCTGACAATGGCGGAGCACTTCTGATTGACATTACCCCGGACGGCCCAGCACAAAAAGCAGGACTCCAAGTCGGTGATGTTGTCCGCTCGATCGGGGGACGCAACGTGGCTGATTACGCTTCCCTTGTTGCGACCGTCCGTCAATTCAAGGCTGGCGAAAAAACAAAAGTTACCATCTTGCGAGAAGGCGAAACGAAAGAGATCGAAGTGACTCCTGAGGAACGTGTTTCCGGGCTCGCAAACCGACCACATACGTATTCCTACTTCGGACAATCTCCTAATGTTCAAGACATGCAAGGTGCCAATGGACATCTCTATGGCGGGGTCTATCGATCGGACGATGGCGGTGAATCTTGGCAACGAGTCAATTCGCTCAACACTCGCCCAATGTACTTCAGCGTCGTGCGAGTGGACCCCAGCGACTCCAATTACGTCTATGTATTGGGGGTCAATCAGTTCCGATCGAACGACGGCGGCAAAACGTTTACGGGTGATTTCGGGCGCAATGTTCACGCTGACTCCCACGACCTTTGGATCGATTCCAATGATGGTCGGCATATGGTGATCGGTGGTGACGGCGGTTTTTACGTCACTCATGATCGCGGCGAAAACTGGGACCATGTCAATACAGCCGCCATTGGCCAGTTTTATCACGTTGCCATCGGACCTAAGTATCCCTATTGGGTGTTTGGCGGTTTGCAGGACAACGGTTCTTGGGGCGGACCAGCGATTAGCAAACAAGGTGGTGCACTGAACGAAGACTGGATCTCGGTCGGTGGTGGAGATGGATTTGTTTGTCGGGTGGACCAACAAGACCCGGATCTCGTCTATTCAGAGAGTCAAAACGGAACCATAGGACGCCGGCATTTGAAGACGGGTGAGCGTGCCTCGATTCGTCCAACGCGAGCTCCCAACGGTCAAACCTATCGATTCAATTGGAACACCCCATTTATCCTCTCCAACTTCAACTCAAAGATTTTCTATTGCGCCGGCAATTTTGTGTTTCGCTCGTTGGATCGAGGCAACAACTTGGTGCCGTTTTCACCTGAAATTACTTTGACTCAGCGCGGGTCTGCGACGGCTCTTTGCGAATCCCCCAAGAATCCAAGCATCCTCTATGTTGGCACCGACGATGGAGCCCTTTGGGTTTCTCGCAACGGTGGCACGGACTGGAAAAATATCACAGCCAATCTTGGAATTCCAAAACCGCGATGGGTCTCGACGATTGAGGCATCGCGATTCGAGGACGGTCGTGTCTTTGTTGCCCTCGATGGTCACCGCTCCGATGATGACGAACCCTATTTGTTTGCTTCCAACGATTTTGGAGATACTTGGCAATCCATTCGGTCCAATATCCCCTGGGGATCGACCCGATGTCTTCGCGAAGACATTTCGAATCCAGACATGCTTTATGTCGGTACCGAATTTGCTTTTTGGGTTTCGCTCGATCGAGGTGCCAATTGGACCAAGATGAACACCAACTTGCCGACCGTGGCCATCCATGAGGTG
>JBEBHM010001213.1:0-1873 GCA_040080875.1 Pirellula sp. | reverse complement strand
GATCGAGCTTCAGAATGCGGACAACATCACATTCGATCACTTGACAATCACGGGTGGGCTTTACGGAATCTATGCTTCTACGACCTCCGATAGCGATTTCCTTACCGTTACCAACAGCGTCTTCCAAGGCAACTCGAGTGTCGGTCTTTACATCGAGACCAGCAACGATCGAACCACTCTAACCAACTCCACATTCGATAGCCCACCGGGTGGTTCGCAGAACTATCATGCTCTCGTGTACGGCAATGATGTGGTGGTCTCCAATAACATCTTCTCTCGCTGTCCCAACGATGCTCTGCTGGTGAAAGGGGCACGCTCGCTGGTTAGCGATAACCAATTCGTGAACAATCGGATCGGCATCGATACCCAAGCCCTATCTGGTGCCCTAGCCGATCGAATTACCGTTCGCAACAACTACGTCACTGGATCGTCCAGCTATGGAGTCCTTGCATCCTCCAACGCTTTGTTCGTCAACAACGAAGTGACCAATAGCGCAATCGGAATGCAACTCAGTGGCAACTCAGAGGTTCGAGAGAACATTATTCACGACAATGGAACTGGTATCTTCGCGAATTCGGGAGAGTTGATTGTCAATAATCGCGTGTACCACAACACCAACTACGGCATTAGTTTAGGTAACGCTGCGAGGGCAACCCAGAATCGCGTCTATGACAACTTCGGTGGGATCTATACCAATTCCACTCACTACGGACTGGTTGACCACAATCTTATCTATCAAAACACCCTCTACGGGGTTGTGATCGACGGAAGCGTCGCATCGCGAGAAATCAGCAACAACGTCGTCTACCAAAGCAACGGCGATGCGATCCATGTCCAAAACTCGACGCAGAATATCTCGATCCTCAACAATATCCTAGTCGCTCGCAACGGCTACCTCATTTCCGTCAATCCGGATAGTGAACGCGGCTTCCGCAGTGACTACAACATTCTCTATGCGACCGACAACGGCAAGCTAGGTCTTTGGGAAGGCCAAGCCTTTACCGACCGCGCGGACTGGTACTTTGAACTCGGTTTGGATGCTCATTCGATCGTGGCGGATCCTCAGTTCGTGGATATCGATGGAGTTGACAACGTAATTGGAAGTAGCGACTACGGTTTAGAGGCAAGCTACTATGCCAACACCGATCTCAGTGGAACGCCGGTGTACACAAAAACCGTGTCGACCATCGGCTTTAGTGCTGCCATTCAAGGCTTGCCAACAGACTACTTTAGCATTCGCTGGCAAGGCTTCGTCTATATTCCTCAAGCGGGTAGCTACACGTTCTACGAACAAGCCGATGATGGAATGCGTCTCTATCTAAACAACAATCCAACGCCAGTCATCGATCAGTGGACCTATGTCAATTTCGCGGAGCGTTCGTACACCACAACGTTCACATCAGCTGGCTGGGTGCCGATTCGAATCGATTACAACGAGACCTTCGGTGGGGCCGGGTTGAACTTCTCTTGGAGTGGACCTGGGATCACCAAACAAGCCATTGTACCCCAGTACTTGAGCCGTTCGAACAATCCGGTGATCGGTGACTTTGGTGCCGACGACGATTTCCATCTGCTCAATAGTTCACCTGCTGTCGACTCAGGCGATCCAAGCAGCATTTATCTGCAAGAGATTCAACCCAACGGAGGCCGGATCGATATCGGAGCTTATGGCAATACCTCCCAGGCCAATATCAGTCCTTTGCAGATTGTTCAAGTGCTCAGCCCCAACGGATTCGAAAAGTTCGAACAAGGGCAAGTAGTCCCTGTCAGTTTCCGAACAGCGGGATTGCAGCAGTATCAAACGTCGGTCTTGCTCAATGGCGGGGCGAGCACGGTAGGGGCGTGGGCCGCAGCGGGAACATACTCACCGCGA
>JBEBHM010000440.1:0-7235 GCA_040080875.1 Pirellula sp. | reverse complement strand
TTGCCCTTGTTTGATAAAGACTTGATCGGCCACGATATTGAACCGAGCGTTGTCCGTATCCCCCGAACCGCTGACTAAGTCATAAATATACGAATCGACCGGATCGAGATCGACGGTTCCCAGTTGCCCAAAGAGCAGATCAGCGGCCGCCGTGCTAGTGTTTTCCAGAACCGTGTTTTGGTTCAGAGTAATATCGGTCGGCTGTTGGTTAACAACAATGACGGAACCGTTCACAAAGCTAAACGAGAACGGTGGCACGTTAGCATAGCCGTTTGCGATCAGTGGACTCACACCGAAGGGTGCATTTGGTTTCACAACGAATGGAATATTTGCAATGACACCGCTGGTAGAGCTCGATGGGGCCGCGCGATACATGGCCACGCGGACTTTGCCCATCGCATCGTCTACGAACGAATCGATAGTCCAACCTGCCTCGCTCAGGAAAATGCCAGCAACATTCACTCCACTTAGATTGAGTCCGCTGATGAGATCGAGCACACTCGTGTCGTAGTCGACAAAAACATCAACACCGAACAAGCCAGCCGCGTCATCGGTTATTCGTACTGGAACGTTGACCGTCGCTCCGCGACGGGTCAGCACATTCGCATCAACCGCAATCGTAGGATCGATACCGGGAAGAACGTTGATGCTACCCGCGGGTAAGTTCGGAATCTCGGGTTGGAGTGTTGATAAGAGCGCCTTGCGAGCCATCCATGAGGAGTCTTGGCCTTCGAGCGCTCCTGATTGCGTTACATCGGCAACGATAATCGGATCGGCCCATGCGTGTGCGTCGAATCCTGAAAAATTGCCAACTCGAACACCTGCCAGGTAGCCGGCGTCTTGGGCAGTGTATTGCCCATCGGCGTTGGTATCGCCGATGAAAATGGCTTTATGAAGTCCTGAGTCAGCGATCGAGGGAACGGCGATGCCGCCACCTGTTTGCGTAAAGACTCGCAAGTTCTCGATGCGTACCAAATCCGACGCACCATATGGGGCGTTGTTCGGCACTCTACCCAAAAGGCGAGTGAGGTCCCTCGGTCCTGGTCCAAGCGGCGAAGCGCCAAAGATCGTGACGTGCATCACGCCCGCCTCATGGCTAACCGCAGTGGACCAACCTGCCGGGAGCGCGCTGAACGAAGTCATGGTGCTCGAGAAATTGAGCATCGCTGAATTGTATACGACGTCGAAATCGACCGACGTTACGTCATTCGCCTCGCTTATCGAAACGGGAAGCCCCGCCAAGCCGTTGTCGTAAAGAAGATTTAATACTTGGCCATCGGAACTCGTAGCTCCTCTCGCAAAATCGGGGACGGATACCACGCGAGCGGTCGTGGTGGTCACCCCAAACGTCGTGACAAAATTGCCACCGGGTGTTCCATTACTGTCGCCATCCAGCAGTTCGCCAGTCGAGCTCTTGAATCCGTCTGCACGGCTGAACAAGGTCGCAGTGTAAGTATCGGCCACGAGTGGTGAGCCTGTCTTTACAAACGTCAACGCATTGGTCGTTGCATCCCAGAGGATGGAGCCTTTTACTGCTCCCGTTGTTGCTCCCACAATCGTTATGTCCGCCGCATCGACGCTCGCGTCCACGCCGTCGTAGAGATTGAGCACGGACAAATCTATCGCCGTGTTGAACTGGAATCGAACACTGCTTGGCGATACCTGCGTACTGATGACACCCACCGCCGCTGGAATCTCCGTAACTAAAAGTTCAAACGTTTGGCGAATCATTGCTCCAGCAGTATCGATGGCGTCGATCGTAAGGAATTGAGGTTCACCGAGCACCAAACCAGTTCGGTCACTTACCACCAACCGCGTCCCGTCTTGAATCGCAAATGCATTGACCGTTTGATTGACAATCGTATAGGTATGAAGATCTGCCAAATCCACGTCCATGGTGCTGAGGGTGGCAACGGTATTCGACAAAGTAACGAGTTCGTTGCTCAACGAGATCCCTGTCGGTGCATCATTTCTTCCCTGTACGGTAATGGTTACCGTGGCAGTGGACGTTGACCCATTCGAGTCAGCAATCGTATAAGCGAAGGAATCGGTTCCCGACCCGCTCGCATTCAAATGATCGAAGGCTCCATTGGGATCGTAGTCATACGTGCCATCGGATTGAACGGTCAGCAACGCACCGGACGGTAGCTCGAACTGAGAGCCAACACGAGAAGCAACGCCATTGATGGCCGTTACCGTTCGCGTATCTCCTGTGTCGACATCGGTATCACCAGCCAGCAGGCCGGTTGCAGCATAGTGCATACCGATTTGAGCAGCGGTTAACGCAGTGTTGTACACAGCGACTTCGTCGATGGTGCCTGTAAAGTTGTTGCCGCTAGTTGCAGTTGTGTTGCCATGGAAGCGTGTCGAAACGGCACCACCGATGGACGTAATTCCAGCTTGAGGAGCGATGCTGCCGGAGGTCCCGCCGGTTGCCACTTGCACGCCGTTGACGTACAGCGTTGCCGTGCTTGCACCAAAAACGCCTACTACGTGGTAAGTCGTGTTACTGGTAATGTTGGACTTCACGGTCGGACCGAACACACCTGCGTTCCACGTTCCAAAGTAAAGTTGTCCAGCGTCGACATAGAGATTGAGACCGCTGGTCGAGTCTCCTTGTTGATAGATCACCTGCCGTGGCTGGACGTTGGACGCATTGAACCACAGTTCAATTGTCTTCGCACCATTTGAGGAGGTGTTGATGAGCGTTGAGTTCGGAACGGTTATCGATTGTGTTCCGGTGAACGCCAATCCGAAATCAGGGGAGTTGGCCAGAAGTCCGCCCGCTGAGTATCCGATTGGGCCAATGATGGTCCCATCGGGAGTGCTCGGAGCAATACGATTGGCGGTTACGGTACCCGCAGACTCGTTGAGACGCCAGTAAGCGACAGGCGTATCGACCAAAATCGCATCATCGTACTTGCCCGACTCTATGCGAATCACCGAACCTGCCGTAACCGAGTTGGAGTTAGGGGCCGCGATCGGTGCATCGTTGACTCCATTGATCCGAATGGTTAGCGACGAAGCGACTATGCTAACAACGCCGTCGCTCAGAGTATACGCAAAGGTCTCCACCAACGATTGACCGACAGCCAACTGCTGCACGGCGGGCAAACTGTTGTTGAGTGTGTAAGTATAGGTTCCATTCTCATTCCATACGAGCGAGCCAAAGAGACCAGGAACGGTTGTAGCGGCACCACCATTGACCGAAGCAATCGCCAGCGTTGTTCCCGAATCGGGATCGGTATCATTCGCAAGGAGATTGCCGGTAACGGTCGCTGAAGAAGCGTCTTCGACAATGGCACCCGAATCCGCAACCGCGATCGGTAGATCGTTTTGTCCATTGACGGTAATCGAAACGGTGGCCGTGCTGATGGCACCCGCCGTATCCGTGATCGAATAGATGAAGGTATCGATCTGCGAGAATCCGGATCGTGTTGCGTTGAGCGAGACCGAACTGTTAGGGTTGTAGGTAACCGTTCCGTTTGCGTTGAGCACCACCGAAGCGCCCAGCGTGGACGTTCCACTGACGCTTGCGATAGCGAGTGTATCCGAGGGGCTCGGGTCGGTATCGTTGCCAAGCATCGAGCTGGCGGCGATAGATAGCGAGGAATTCTCCGTGGTGCTCAGGCCGGTATCATTGTTGGCCGTTGGAGCTCGGTTGGCGATGACAATGCTGATTGGCTTCACACTTTGGGCACCGGCGTTGTCGGTCACTGTGAGACTACCGGTATAGGTTCCATCTTGAGCAATTGTCTTGTTGACCGAGACAAGTCCGCCGGTAACCGTTCCCGTCGAGTTGGCCGAACCATCGCTCCACACGATTGAGAAGGTATGCGTATCCGAGACACCTGGATCGGTTACCCGAGCGGAAACCGTGACCGGAGCGTTTTCGAAACCGGTGACATCATCGGCAACGACGGAAGCGGCTGTGTTAACCGCGGTCACATAGTTGCGATCGGCAACACGAACGAAAGTGACTGGAGCAATAGCTGTTGGCGTTCCGATCACGTCCAGTTCGCGGTATCCGACATATCCGTTTTCTGGGTTGATAAACTGGAACCGAACGGCTGCCACGCTGGAGGCCAGTACACCGCCGCCGATGCTGACGCTGCTCGCACTCGGTGTGTTGGCGGCTGGAACAAAATTGATTGTTGACAGGTTGACGAACACGGTTGGATTTAGAACCGTGGAAACCAGCACTATGTAATTTTGATCGTCGCGACCAGGATCTTTCCAACCTGTATAGGTATTGATCGCTGTGATGTCGTAACCATTCGGATTAGTCGCCAAGTCGAGGTTATACGTCAAGGTCAGGTTTGGCGTAACTTCGATGGCATCTGGATAGGGCTGAGCTGTTCTCGCTAAACCAAACGCTCCATCGGTTAAAACCATAGGATTGGTTGATCCACCCTCTACGGATTGAATCGGTCCATTGGTGATGACGGGAGTTTTACCGGCAATCAAATCCCCTGCGGCAACTGGCAATACGCTTGAATTCGACTCCGTAACGACGATAGGAGTGGCAATCGTTCGTGCACTGGTTGTCGTATCGGTGATTGTGGCGTTGACCGTATAGAATCCGTCAGCGGTTACGCGGATTCGGAACATCTCCGGGTCGCTGGTGGGAATGACCACAAAGGTCGACGGAGAAACACTCCATACGACGACGCGCGTTCCGAGTTCGGATACCGCCGAGAGTCGGTCTAGCGTAAACGTAAGAATATCTCCCTCGACCGCCATGGTTTGATTGGCCCAACCGAGGCCATTGTTGAGAGTACCAGGGAAACCACTTGGGGTGCTATTGATGGTTGTTCCTGCGGAGTCGTTGAGCCTCCAGAACTGCAACGGATTCGTGTCGGCAAAGTTTCCGGCGCGGACTTCGTTTATTTGGCTAGCGGTAAGGGCTGTGGACCATATTCCAACTTCCCGGATCATGCCGTCGAAAAACGAAAAGGTACCAGATCTGCTGGAGCCGATAAAGGTCGTGCCAGGATCGGTGTTCATGGCGGACGCATTCACAACACCGATCGATACTCCGTTGACAAAGAACTCGACCAAAGTGGTGGGGCCATTTGGTCTCATCGTGGCAGCGACGTGGGACCAGACGCCAATAGGTAGATTCGCAGGCACAAAGAAGTCTGCAAAGTTAGCATTGTCCTTGGCTAACCTGAGTGTCGTGCTTTCGACAATCAAACTCCAATTGGGAGCCCCGATAATGCTGGGACGAAAACCGAACGAATCCGGTTTGATCCATGCTGCCACGCTGAAGTTATTCGTCGGCGGCTGAGGGATGACTCCAAGACTGATGCTATCGTTGACCCCATCAAAGTCGGGAGCGGAGATGTCGTTCTCCGCGACGATTACCACAGTGGGCGCAGAAGCCACGGTAAAGCTCGCGTTAGCGGTCCTGCTACGCGGTATCCCGGACAACACATCTGAGACAGTCAGGCTAGCTGTGTAGTTGCCCGGCGCTGTTGGCACGAAGGAAACATTGGCGGTGGTACCGGTCGCGACCGTGACCGCATTGAGCTGAACCGTCCAGGCGTATAGCCGCGTGGCTCCGGTGGCCGCAGGTGCCAAAGCGCTTGCGGTTGACGTAAGAGTTACGACGTCACCTGTTTGTAACGCACCAACCGTTGGATTGATCGTCACATTGGGAACGACGGAAACAAACTGCTGCAACGAGCTCGACGCCCCATCGGAATCCGTAACATCCAATCGCACGATGTACTGCCCCGCAAACGTTGGAACGAATGAGAAGTTGCGTTGCTCGCTGTTAAGAATGCTTTGACCATTGTTTGCGGTGACCGACCAGAGATAGGCAAAGGTATCCCGACTACCTGGATCGCTTATCGTCGGTGTAAACGTCATGAGACGCCCCAATTCAACTGGAAGATTTCCAAGATTGAGGCTCGAGATGGTCGGAGCCACATTGTTCACCACAAAAGTGGAGCGAACCGAATCGGATGCACCGTCAGGATCCGAAAACGTTGCGCTGAGCGTGTATGTTCCATTGTCAACTAACGTATAGTTCGTTGTCACGTAGACAGGTGGCGTACTACTGCTCCACAAATTCGGCTTACCTAAAAATCGAACTTCGCTAAGACCTGCAAACGGGCCACCGTAGTTGGAATCGATCTTCATCCGAACATAGCGAACTCCTTCTGCTAGGCCGTTTAGCGAAATACGTTGTGCGGGCTCCGCATCGGTTCCACCGGCTTTGCTCAATTGCGCATCGGTAATGATCTGTGTTGTAGGATTGGGTGAGGAGCCTGCAAAAAGATCGTATTGCTTGACTCCGCGATTGGTTTCATCACCACCGGTGAAGACTGCGTTGAATTGCCAAACCAACATTTCACTCAATTCAAAATTGGCTCCCAAATCCCACTCGATAAAGGTATTTCCGTCAACACCGGTGCCAGTGTGCCAAAAGGTGTTACTGCCACCTCCTGCGGGGAAACCGTTGGTGTGCGTGCTGTTTTCGATGGGCGTTCGAATCGTAAGTCCGGAACCGTTGCGCGTGTTCGATGCTGATGTGCCAGACGAACTTGCATTGGCACTGATCGGCGCGATGAGCAAACGAACCCTCGCATCGTTGGCTAGTGGCGAACGGTCTTTCGAGACGGAGCCAAACCCTTCGTTAAAGCTCCACCAGCCCGCAAGGTCCGGTGAGTTGTCAGGGACAGGCCCATCGTCCAACTTGGCGACTTCTGCGGCAGTCAATGCGCGATTCCAAACACGGAACTCATCGATGTTTCCTACGAATGAATTCCTTCCGCCAAAGTCGCTTCCGATGTTCAATGTTCCAACACTGCTTGGTACCGTAATCGGATTGGTCGAACCTGCTGCGACACCATTGATGTACATTTTCACTTGATTGGACTGAGTATCAAACACCACCGCAATATGTTGCCAGGTGTTGAGCGTTACAGGGACTCCGGGTGTAAATTGCGACGAACCTGTATCGATCGTCCAAACTTCCTGGTAGAAGAGCGCCCAGCCTTGTCCATCGGAGCCTGCGGTATCGAAGACAAACCGTTGTGTGCCCGATGGCCCTGCTGTTGGAAAGATCCACGCTTCGAACGTGGTAGCCCGCTGGCTTGGCGTCGTGCTCAATTTGTAGCCGGTGTCGACATACCCACTGCCATTCAAAGCCAGCGAGCCTCGGTAGGCAAGTTCCGTAGCTTGCCCGGCAGGATCGGTGATCGTGACTTGAGCGCGAAAGTTGGTTC
>JBEBHM010001212.1:0-1879 GCA_040080875.1 Pirellula sp. | reverse complement strand
GTATGGTGGTAAGAGCGCCATGCGTATACCGGCGTTGGTCAAGGAATACTGCCTTTCGATATGCTCGGCAGATTTTAATGAATGGGTTTGGAAAAATGCAAGCACCACCAGCAACTACAGCTACGTCTGGACGGGCGAGTACGAGATCTTCGAGTTTGGACTTGGACGCACGTTCAACTATGCTGAAATGGCTGGGCTCATTGCCCCGAGACCGTTTATGGTGGAGCGCGGTCATGCGGATGGCGTTGCACCGGACGAACGCGTGGCATTCGAGTTCGCCAAGGTCAATCGACTCTATTCCACCATCCTAAAGAGTCCGTCTTCGTGCGAGATCGAGTTTTTTGATGGCCCCCATACAATCAACGGCAAAGGGACCTTTGCATTCCTGTCCAAGCACTTGCAGTGGAATCGTTAAAGAAACCAGAAGAGCTGTCAAGAAAACCCTCGGGCGCACACAATACGTCACCTCGATTGTCGACAGATCTCTCTGATCGACTCTATCGGTTCGCGTTTTCAATCGCAATCCCTGTCTTTTCGTACGTCGACTGCGGTGGCGTTCGCCGAGAAGTGTCGATTTTTCCCTGTTCTTGGAGTTAGATACCGTTCTTGGAGTTAGATACCAATTAGAATGTTTGTCTACGCATTCAGTATCCACGAGCGAACTTCTGTGATCGAGGAATACGAATGCCATCGAAAGCTGGATACCAATGCAATTTTCTTGTCCAGCTTGTAAGAGAGCGCTCAAATGGGATCCGAAGCTCGTTGGCAAGCAAGTCAAATGCTCGTGTGGACATCCGTTCGTGGTGCCGGCTGAGATTTCGATCGCACCTGCAACAATCGCACCTACAACAAGCGCAGCGGGAACGAGCAAACCCGCAATGAGCAAAGCTGCTACGTCGTCAGGCCAGTCCGCACCGGCGAACGCATCTGCAAACAGCACCATTGAAGTGACTTGTTCGTGTGGGAAAAAGAGCCGGGTTCCATTGAGTGCCGCCGGAAAAGCAGTGCGATGCAAATGTGGAGTCACCGTTCCTATACCCAAGGCATCGAGCACAGGAACATCCGCAAAGCGAACAGCTGAATCGTTGGGATCCGGTAACGACGAGAACCTCTCCCCTTTGCGATTTCTGACGGACGCCGATTGGGCGGCGGCGGTTCCGCCGCCTGTCGCGGTCAAAACGGAGGAGAAGCCGAAGCGTAAAGCCAATGAGTATATGGCCAGGGCTACGGATGAAATGCATGGTGGCAAGAAAGAACGGAAATCCTCCGCAGGCGGAGAGCTCAATCAGTCTCGTATGATTCTGTTGGGAATCGGTTTGCTCAAGATTGCGATCGGTATCTACAACTTGGTTGTCATCGAAAGTATGGTTTCGGCGATGGTTGCTGGATCGGAAGAACTCGCCCAAACCAAGGATTCCATCATGTTAGCGGTCCGAATTGTTTATGGGATTGGGATCGGAATCGGAACGGTTTTCATGGTCCTTGGAGGATTGATCTCTTTCTTTCCGCTGACATGTACCATCGTTGCTATCGTTTTATTCGTGTTGGCTGAGATATACGCTCTGATCTTGAACCCTTTCTTGTTATTCAGTATTTGGGCATGGATTATCAGGGCGGCCATATTTGGTGCCTTGGTCCAGGCCATCAACAACGCGGGCTACTATCGCTACGTGAAATCCATTTCCAAGGAGAAGTAGGCAGGTGGTAGTCATCCCAGACCATGGCAAGGACTCAGGCGGACCGTAGTCGCAAGAAATGCCTTCAAGTGAACTTGTTCATGCTTGTTGTAGTTCATTTTGGCCATCAAGGCAAAAGCTAGCGGGTTCTTTGAACCGAGGTAGTCTCGGTAATTCAGCTTGCGCCCTATGGACCATTGCGA
>JBEBHM010001211.1:0-1881 GCA_040080875.1 Pirellula sp. | reverse complement strand
TGCGAGAACTTTAGAAAAATCCGACAACTATTCGGAAAACTAACTAGGTTTCCTGGCTGATGTCTATATCGTTTTCCGAAAGCGGACGATAATGTACGAACTCAAGGTGCCCAAAACGGATTTGGAATTTGCACCCATCCAATTGATGGCATTAGCTTTAACGACGAATTCGGCGAATGGCTTCTAACGAATCGCCCCAAACCATCCAGTACCCTGTTCTTTCACCAAGATTCTGGCACGGAATGCCCTCGCGTGTTTGGTTGCCCTTGCTTTTCAAGAACTCCTTTAGCGTTTCTCTATCTCGGTTGCACATCGCCTCGGGTGTAACCGCGTTCATGCCCGTTTCCGATCTGTTGGGACTGACCCAGCACGCCATTTACGGTCGCCGCATTGCAGCCACAAAACTCGCTGGCCCACCTTTGTTTATTCTTGGGCATTGGCGGAGTGGCACCACCTTGCTCCACGAACTCCTAGGCTTGGATGAACGGTTTGCTTCCCCCACAACCTACCAATGTTTTGCACCGTCACACTTTTTGCTAACGGAGTCGATGGTTGCCAAATACGGCAATTGGCTCATTCCCAATCGACGACCCATGGACAACATGAAGGCAGGTTGGGCGTTGCCGCAGGAGGACGAATTTGCCCTAATGAACCTTGGAGCTCCGACACCGTACCTGAGGCTCGTTTTTCCCTGTCATGACTACCCGTTCCAAAGCACACTTGCATCCGATGGTTTTAGTGCAAAGGATTTGGAAAAATGGAAGAGCTTGTTTGATTGGTTCCTAAAAGCCCTCACATTCAAGACAAAGAAGCCGCTGATTCTCAAAAGCCCACCCCACACCGGACGGCTAGCTATCCTCAAATCGATGTACCCGGACGCCAAGCTCGTGCACATCGTGCGCGACCCTCGAAAACTATTTCCGTCTACCATGAAAATGTGGAATTCACTGGATCAAGTTCAATCCATTCAGGTAGGTGAGTATCAATCGCAGCGAAAAGATTTTGTCCTGAATTCGTTAACAACCATGTACCGATCTTTTGAAACAGATCGCATAGGAATGGAAAAAAATTCACTCATCGATGTTCACTACGAAGATTTAGCCAAAGACCCTGTGTCGGTTTGCAAGAATATCTACAACCAACTTGAGATGACCGGCTTCGAAATAATTGAGCCTTTGCTTAAAAATCGAACACAACTGGAAAAAGAATACAGAACCAATCGCTTCGGAACGGATCCCATTGAAGAAGCCGAAATCATGACTGCATGGCATAGCTATGCGACCAAGTACGGATATGCTTAAGTCGCTACCGATCGATCTTCATCTACCGGCCATATGCAATTATGTCCGAGACAATCCAATCACGATCGTCGAAGCGCCGCCTGGATCAGGCAAGACGACTCGCGTTGCGTCGGCGCTCATGGACATGCCCTTTGCTGCCTCGCAAAGAATCTATTTGCTTCAGCCGAGACGCATCGCCGCGAAATCCGTCGGCGAGAGGATTGCATGGGAGCACGGTAGTCGCATCGGGCAACGAATTGGCTATCAAGTGCGATTTGATTCCCAAGTTTCCAAAGAAACACAACTCATTGTTGCCACAGAAGGTGTGTTGCTGCGACGATTGCAAGACGACGCGGGTCTTTCCGACACCAACATTGTTTTGCTGGATGAGTTCCACGAACGCTCCCTTGATTCCGATTTATTTTTAGGCATGCTCCGTCGCGTTCAACAGGCATTGCGCGATGATCTGAGAATCGTGATCATGTCGGCCACCATCGACGCAAACCTGATCCAATCGCAACTTGGAAACGCACCGATCGTCCGGGTCGATTCCCCCAGCTTCCCAGTATCGATCCGCTATTGCTATTCAAAACCGGATAAC
>JBEBHM010000439.1:0-7256 GCA_040080875.1 Pirellula sp. | reverse complement strand
AGCGAGAACTTTGTTCCAATTATCTTAAGCAACCTGGAGCCCTTGAATCGCCACTCATTGCCGGATCATGGTGACCCATTATGATATTCGTCAGCTTTGGACACGCTGATTTCCAACGCATGAATTTATTTTACTGGGTAGAGGATTGACTGGATATGAATAGCATCGGCTCCAAAACGCACACAAGCTCACCAGACGAATCGTATGACGAGGTGCCATATCCAGGTGGTGCGTTTCGCCCTACGCACCCAAGCCATATGGCTATGGTTGCGAGACTATGCGGCCTGAAACCGACTTCTCCCAAGAAATGCCGAGTCCTGGAACTTGGTAGTTCCATGGGCTCGAACTTGATCCCAATGGCACAGGACCTGCCTAATTGCGAGTTTGTTGGGATCGACATATCTCCAAAGCAAATCGAATTGGGGCAAGTGACGATACGAGACTTGGGGCTCAAGAATATTGAGCTTCGGCATCTATCGATCACTGATGTGGACAGCACTTTTGGCAAATTCGACTACATCATATGCCATGGTGTCTATTCATGGGTCCCCCATGACGTTCAGGAAAAGATCCTCAAGATCGGTACCGATCATCTTGAGAGCAACGGCATTCTGTACGTAAGCTACAACACGTTTCCAGGATGGCACTTACGTGCTGTCATTCGAGAAATGATGCTCTATCACGTAGCAGAATTCACCACTCCGCAGGACAAGATTCGGCAAGCAAGAGGACTTTTGGATTTCTTGGTTAAGTACTCCAAGTCGCATTCGCTCGCTTACACTCAGTTGCTCAAAGACGAGTCGGCGATGTTGGAGAATAGCCTCGATTCGTACCTCTATCACGAGCACCTGGAGGACTATAACGAGCCTCTTTACTTTCATGAGTTCGTACGTCGAGCCGACCACGCAGGCTTGAGGTATCTGGCTGACTCGCATATCAGCTCGATGGTCGCGCAATTGTTCGACGAATCTGCCGCTGAGATCTTGCACGGGGCACCGATGCTTCGACGCGAACAGTATATGGACTTTCTGCGATCTCGCATGTTCCGTAGTTCGTTGCTATGTCATCCACACATGGATCCGAACTACTCTCTCCCATCGAGCAACTTGGAATTTCTCCATGTCGCGTTGAATCAACAGATGACTGCCGAGTATAAGCCTGGCTCGACGGTTTGGACTAGCCCGGCTGGAAGACTGACAACCGAAGGTATCGTAACGACCGTGTTCGAAGCTCTCAACGCAACCTTCCCAGTATGGAGCTCTATCCGAAATCTGACCAGCAACCTGGACGAACGCGCCAAAGCTGCGGTTCTAGATTGCCTGTTGATGGCGTTAGTGCATGGAGTTGTTCGATTGGCCGAAGAGCCCGTTCATTTCTCTGGCGAAGTATCCGAGAAACCGATGGTCTCGCCATTAAGTCGCTACATGGCAGCTCGTGGCAACCGAGTTACCGGACGTCTCCACAACGACTGGGTGCTGCAACCTCAGCAACGATTCTTGGTGGAAAGACTGGACGGGACGAAAAGCGTCGATGAACTCTCGTCAATGCTCTATTCTGAAGTCAACGGTGGCCGTTTCAAAGTAACCAAAGATGGTTTAGACGTCACTCCCAGCGCTTCTGAATCACAAACGCTAGTTCGTGCCGAACTTCAGCGACTTAAGAATCTCGCCCTTTTGATCGATGCGTAGCTTTCGATTGGATTGAGTCATGTCCTCAACGGACGAATCATTTCATGTCGTGAAACTTCCCCGGGAGCCGTTTCTGTCTCACAGTTTGGCTCTATGGGAATATCTACTGGGCGATTTTGTCAATGTCAGTCCTAAGGTACTTGAGCTGGGATGTGGCCCCCAGAGTCCGCTGCTGCCGTGGGTACAATCGCGTTGGCCAGAAACACGTCTTCATCAGATCGATGCACAACCGCAAGTTGTTTCGGAAGCAATGAAATGGAATCCCCGCGGTTTCGTTGAACAGATGTTTCTCACCGACTTGTCATCGATTGCAAATCGATCCAAGGACCTGGTCATAGCCATGTCGGTCTTCGACCAAAACCCGGTGGCTAATTCCAAGCAGGTCGCGAGCGAAATCCATCGCGTTCTGGCAGACTCGGGGCGATTCGTTTACATTCACAACGAAGAACTCAATTTGCCCGCGACGGCTGATTCGTTTTCCCAGCGCTCGCGTCTGCTCCTGCCCAGCCCCAACTGGCTGCCCCAAAACGATATCGATTATTGTTCGGGATCCAAACATGATATCGAAACGGCACTATCGTCGGGACGCCCAGAGTTGGCAGCCTTGGCATGGTACCTTCATGGGATTTACCCTCAACTGTACGGCGAAGTGATCGCTCAAAAAGAAACGGGAAAAGTGACCGTGCCATTCTTGCGGGACTGTAGCGCTCAAGCGATGGAAAAAATTCGTGAATCCGTCCGGTTTCTATCCGAAGTATTGCGAGTTGAGCTAAACCATCATCGCACCTCCAGCCTACTACAGGAACTCATTGAGAATCAAATTTTCTCGCCTGACAATGGATTCGAAATTGTCGAGTCGGGCACGTATGAAATTCGACATGCGTTTGCGTGGAATGAGGTATTTCAAGATAGGCCGATTGCAAACTACTTTGTTCGGGGACTTACGCGATTTGGATTCGCTAGCCCATGTGCTCAGGCTCCGATACACCACTATCGTCAGGAACTGAATTCTAATCCGCCCATCGATGTTGACGAAAAGATGTTTGTCGCGTACCAGTACGGGTTGACCGCCCGAAAAAGATAATTCCGATGGGATCGGATCATTGTATGGCGTTACCTCCGCTCCTCGTTACCGCTTCCGACAGGGAATACTTCCCGCTGGCGCATTCATGTTTGCTATCGATTAGGAAAAATGCCCCGAGTGTGAAGGTCGCATTCTTGGATCTTGGATGCACTCCGCCGCAATTGGATTGGCTCGCCCAACATGTCGACTTCATTCGCCAGCCCGATTGGGAATTCGACTTCCCTGGCCGAGAAACCAAGCCGCAATTCCTCCGAGGATTGCTTGCCCGCCCGTTCCTGAGAAGCTACTTTCCCGGCTTTGAGGTTTACCTTTGGATTGACGCAGATGCTTGGGTCCAACGCTTTGAAGCGATCGATCTGCTGGTGCGAGGCTGTACCAGGCGGTCTGGATTGGCCATCGTTCCAGAAATTGATCGCTGCAGTATGCGTCAATATGGAGCAATGCCGGCTTATTGGGCTCAGGCCTTTCAATGGTACAAGAATGCATTTGATGATGTGATTGCGAACAAGCTCTGCAATTTCCCCATGCTCAATGCGGGCGTCTATGCTATGCATCGAGAAGCTCCTCATTGGGATATTTGGCGCCAGTGCATTGCGCATGCACTCCCAAAATACTGCACCACGATGACCGACCAAATTGCGCTAAACTATGCGGTATACCAATGCGGTCTCTTTCGTCAAACAGAGTTGCTACCGATGTGGTGCAATTGGACTTGTCACAACGGGTTCCCAAAATGGGACGATTCGGCGAATTGTTTTGTCGAACGCTTTCTGCCCTTTCACGAGGTTGGAATCTTGCACTTGACGACTCGCGATAAATCCACGCCACGCATGATCGAGACTCTATCAGGAACCAAACGTGAGATGCAGGTAGTCTTCGTTCCAGAAACGGACTCGGTCAAATGACAAACGTTGGTCATACTTGGCAACTTGCATGTACGTTATTGCAAACTGGCAGGCTGAGCGAAGCCAAAACACATTTAGAATCAGTGTTGAAGTCCCATCCAGACCACCATGCAGCTGCCAATCTACTTGGGATTGCGAATATGCGATTGGGAGACTCACGACTTGCCGTCAATGATTTTCTTCAAGCGATTAACGGCAACCGGGCGGAAGCATCGTACTACCAAAACTTAAGTGCCGCTCTCATTTCCGAAAACGAGATCGCGAAAGCGATAGACGCATGCCGTCAAGCCACTTTGTTGGCTCCCTCGAATGCAGACGCACGTTTTCAATTTGCATGTCTGCTAGAACAAGCAGGCCATTCCGAGGAGGCCATGCAGGAATATTTGAAGACGATCCACTTGGATCCTCAACGAGCCGTTGCGTTTCGAGCCGTCGGTCGTATCCTGTTGCGCGATCCTAACCGGCTTCAAGATTCGCTCCAAATGTTGCAAAGCTCCATTCGAGTCGATCCGAATGTGCCGGAAGCCTTCAATGAACTGGGATACGTCCTGCAACAGCTCCGACGATCCGAAGAAGCGGTCGCGGCCTTTGCCACCGCCATTCACCTGAAACCGAACTACGCTCTTGCGTATAACAATCTCAGTACCGCTTACCGCTCGTTGCGCAGGTTAGATGAAGCGGAAGGAGCGTGCCGTGCTGCGATCCGAATCGATCCGAATCAATTACAAGCGTTGACAAACCTGGGAATTGTCTTGACAGACCTAGGCCGTGTTCAGGAAGCCATTGCGTGCTATCAGTCCGCATTGGCCAAGCAGCCTAACCTCGCCTCCGCACACAGCCGCATGCTCTTTTGCATGCAATACCGTCCGGACATTAATGCATCGGCTTTGCTCGCTGCGCATTGCGAATTTGACTCGCGTCAGGCAGTTCCGCTTCGATCCGATCGTCCACGAATTCATACTCCCGTTGCGGCCGATCGACCATTGAGAGTTGGGTTGGTCTCCGATGGAATGGCCAGGCACCCAGTCGGACAATTCTTGTCATCGTTTCTAGACAAAGTCTCCCGCGACCAGACTCAGATTGTCTGTTATTCGGATCGGCTGGTCGAAGACGCAGTGACTGCAGGACTGAAACACAAGTGCGATCTTTGGCGAGCCAGTGCAGGCAGCAGCCACGCCGAGTTGGCGGCTAGGATCGAAAGCGACCGTATCGACATCTTGTACGATCTGGATGGACATGCAGGCTCGCGCATGCTGTTGTTTGCAAGAAAGCCAGCTCCGATCCAAATTTCTTGGATGGGGTATGTAGGTACCACTGGCCTGCAAGCCATGGATTATTTGTTAGCCGACCGATGGCAGATTCCTATCTCGCATGAATCGTATTACCGCGAACGCATTTTGAGAATGCCAGATGGATACGTTTGCGTTACTCCACCGAGTCAAGCACCCGAAGTCGGAGAGTTGCCAATGTTACGAAATGGATTCGTTACTTTTGGGTGTTTCAATCAGCCGACCAAAGTCAACGAACGAACGATTGCAACTTGGGCAAGAATAATGCATGAAATTTCATATTCTCGCTTGCGACTTCAATACAAAGGATACGACAGCCCGAGCATCAAGGCTCGATTCGAATACGAATTCTCGCGATGGGGAATCGGGATAGACCGCATTGACCTCAGGGGAAACGCCTCCCAAAAAGAGCTACTGTCGGCATATAACGAGGTCGATATCGGATTGGATTCGTTTCCGTATTCAGGCGGGTTAACTACGTGCGAATCCCTTTGGATGGGTGTTCCCGTGGTGACTTGCCCTCACGATACCTTTGCAAGTCGGCATAGCTTAAGCCATCTCAGCAATATCGGGCTAACCGTGACGATTGCTGAATCCTTGGACGCCTATGTTCGCATCGCCGTTGAACTTGCTCGAGATTCAAAACAATTGCAAGAGATGCGTTCTCGCTTGCGATTGCAAATGAGCAACTCACCGCTCTGCGACGGCGAGCGATTCGCAAGGAACTGGAGTGATTTAATGCACCAAGTGTGGAGAGTCGCCTGCGAAACGAGTCACTCCGCTTGAAATTTCTCAAACCAACCCGCAATATCAAGCCATGGTGCAGTGCAGTCGGGAATGGCTCGTAGGCGATAAGCCCTTCACGCGATTTTATCTCGCTGGACGATGAATGCTAAGAGGCCATAACTGCCGTTGGGCTTAAGGCACCTGTGCTATTGCTTTTTGCAGGGTGGGCAACATGAGTTCGGCCATCACACGGTGGCCCTCTGCGTTCGGATGACACTGATCGGTCGTCCAGGTACCAATGTCGACACCCTCGAGCTCAGCATCCGTCCAGTGCTGAAAATGGTCTACGAGAATTGTCTGTGTCGATGTCGCGACCTCACGGCAGGCGGCAACGAACTTCTCAAGGCGCACATTGGGGTGCTCTCCAATGCCATTGGCCTTTGCCGTTTTTCCCCATCGTGGCTCGGTCATCAACACGGGAGTCACGCCCGCAGCCCTCAATTCTCGCACGATGCGTTCCAAGTTGCCCCGATATTCGTCCACCGTCAGGCGAGAATCGCTTTTGCCGACGTCGACGTAGCTATCGTTCGTACCGTACATAATGGTGACGACTGTCGGCTTGTGTATGAGCACATCGCTAGTCAGTCGACGGAGCGCCTGATCCGTACGTTCGCCGCCAATTCCAACATTGATGACTACTGCTTTTGGCGAACCCGTTTGCAAAGCCAAATTCACTCGTTCAGCAAACGTCTCCTCCTGTTTTACTCCCGCCCGAGTCCCTTTGGTAATCGAGTCACCCAACGCAACAATGCGAATCTGGTTGGATTTGGCTTGAGTCGAAGTGACTAATCTATTTGGCGTGGCCCACAGTACGCGAGCAACAAAAGTTGCACCTTCGGCTCCGCGGATCTTGGAGTCCTTCATGAACATGCCTTCTGAGACGGTGACCCATGACTCGGAACTGTTGATCGCACAGGCACCGAAATTACCCAATTCTGCTCCACGCTCGGGGACGAGGACGCGTTCGGTGTTGCGCATGATTTGCAACGAATCGGGGATTACTTGGGCCATGAACAGAGGAGCGCGGTTACGGATGATCTGGTCATTGTTCGCGCCGCGCCGCGTGTAGATGAGGAACAGTCCATCGCTATGGGCAAGCCAGTGCTGCTGCGTGTTGTAGCTGCCTAGTTCGGAACCGTCGTCAAAGGTCCAAGGTTTCGGTTCCGTAAATTGGAGCCCGTCTTTGCTTTCGCAAACGTAGCCACGAATGTCGTTGCGCAATGTGAGATAGTACCGGCCACCATTCTCAATCAACGAGGGCTCGTACAACCCACGAGCGATATCCAGTTTTAGTACATTGCCGTTGCGAATGTAGCTGAGCTTCTCACCATCAAAGCGGCACTCTGCAACCGTTGAGCTGAAACGGTCTTTCGCGTTCTTGCCAATGTAGAGCGGCACCAGCAGGGTGCCGTCAGGCCGAACGAGCCACTGCGCACATGCGTTTCTGGCGAAGTTGAATTGCTCGTCATTCGGTAGCTCCAACACTTGCCATGGAGTCCATTTG